>CAZTGN010000019.1:0-4738 GCA_964613275.1 uncultured Conexibacter sp.
GGCGATCGCCGCCAACCACCCGGGAGGCGTCGAGCACGAGATCCTCGTCCTCGACAACCACTCCGACGACGGCTCCGTCGACCTCGTCGCCGAGATCGCCCGGCGCGAGCGGGCGATCGGCGACCGCCTGCGGCTGATCGTCACCGAGCGGCGCCAGGGCAAGGCGGTGAACGACACGCTGCTGCTCGAATCGGCGGGCGGCGAGCTCTGTCTGCTGCTGAACGAGGACTCCGAGCTGTTGCCCGGGGCCGCGGCGGCCCTGATCGGGGCGCTCCGCGCGGATCCCGACGCCGGCGCCGCCGGCGCCCAGCTCCTCGACCCCGAGGGGAGGCCGCGGCCGTGCGCCTGGCGGCTGCCGGGAGTCGGGACCGCCCTCGCCCAGGCGCTGCTCCTGCACCGCTGGCTCGTCACCGAGAGCGGCGGGTCGCGCACGCGGCGGGTGGGCTGGGCGCAGTCGGCGGCGCTGCTGGTCCGCCGCGCGGCCGCCGCCGAGGTCGGCTGGCTCGACCCCGACTTCTTCGTCTACTCCGACGAGACCGACCTCTGCAAGCGACTCGCCGACTCCGGCTTTCACACCCTCTACGTGCCCGCCGCCCGGGCGATCCACCACGAGCAGCTCGCCACCGACCGCGCCGCCGGCGGCCGCCGCGTGGTCGAGTTCCACCGCAACCGCGATCTCTACATGCGCAAGCACCACGGCCCGGTGGCCGCCGCCTTCGTCCGTGCGCTGACCGCGTTCTCCTACCTGCCCCGCGCGCTCGCCGCCCTCGTCCTCCCCGGCCACGAGCCCGGCTGGTACCTGCTCCACGCCCGCCAGGCCTGGCGCCCGACCGGCGCGGGCTTGCGGGAGCTGGCGGAGGGCGGGTAGGGGCGAGTACGGCTCGCGCCGGGCTGCCACCGCTGGGTGGAAGGGTTCTTGCCGGTGAGGGGAAGGTGGCGGGGACTCTCCGCTAGGGCGGATCGTCCGCGCGTGGCAGATAATCCACCTCAGAGGTGATGAATCGACCACGCGCCGTTTCTTCCTTCCCTTCCCCGCGCAAACCGCCGTCCGCCTAATCCCTCTGGTCCCGGATCTCCTGCTCGTAGAGCTCCTCGGCCCTGGCCTCCTCGTCGGTCTCGTCCGTGCGACGGCGGCGGAGGGCGTCCCAGCGGTCGCGCAGCTCCTCCGGCCGGAGCAGGTCGCGGACCTGACGCCGCTCGGCGGCGCGGACGGCGCCGCCGAACCAGAGGATCGCCGGGTAGAGGGCGACGAGGGCGAGCCGCGAGACGAACCCGAAGGCGCCGTCGGTCGGCAGCAGGGCCTCGCCGGCGCCGATCAGGACGGCGGCGGCGCCGACCACCACCGCGAGCCGCCCCCACTGCCAGGGGATCGGGAAGATCCGCCGGCTGACGCCGTAGATGAGGACGATGACGATCAGGTAGGAGACGATCAGGGCGACGCCGGCGCCGACGATTCCCCAGGCGGGAACGAGGATCAGGTTGAGGCCGACGTTGGCGATCGTCGCGACGATCGTGACCGGGAAGTTGTAGCCCGTCTTGCCGGTGCGGCCGAGGATCACGACCAGCGCCAGGTAGATGCCGTAGAGCGCGGCGCCGAGCGCGAGCGGGCCGACCGCCTCGTAGGAGTCGAAGAAGTCGGGGGCGGCGAGCAGGCGGACGATCCAGCGCGCCTCGAGCCACATGCCGACGACGATCGTCCCGCAGAGCGCCGCGAACGCGGTGACGACGACGGCGTAGGTGCGGCGCGCGTCCTCGTCGTCGCGGATCGAGTAGGCGAGCGGCGGCCAGGCGAGCTGGAAGCCGCGGACGACGACCTGGATCGCCTGGCTGAACTTGAACGCGAGCCCGTAGAGGCCGAGCTGCGCGGCTCCGAGCGAGTGGGAGATGATGACCCGGTCGATGAAGGCGAGCGAGTAGATCGAGATCTCGGCCGGCATCGTCGGCAGGCCGAAGCGGAACATCCGCCGCAGCAGCTCGCGCTCGGGCCACAGGGCGAGCCGCCGGCGCTCGGCGACGATCAGCCAGAGCAGGAACGGGAGCCCGGCGAGGTAGGCGCCGAGCAACAGCCCCTCGGCGCCGGCGTCGAGGCCGACGACCAGCGTCACCGTCAACGGGATCGCGAGCAGGACGTTGCCGATCGTGAACGCGAAGTAGGCCCGCGCCCGCTCGTCGAGCCGGAACAGCGTGACCATGTACTCGTAGAGCGTCAGCACCCAGAGGCCGCCGATCGCGATCCGGACGAGGCCGGGGTCGAGCGGCTCGCCGCTGATCGCCTCGCCGATCTGCGACGCGAACGGCAGCGCGATCAGCGCTCCCGCCGTCGTCGTCCACAGCAGCGCCGCGAAGCCGGTCGCGATCACCTGCTCGCCGCGCTCGCCGGGCAGGTAGTAGAAGCGCATCAGCGCCTCGATCAGGCCGAGCCGGATGACGATGCTGGCGGCGACCACGGTCGAGAACAGGAGCTCGGCCTGCCCGTAGTCGGCCGGCGTCAGGTAGCTCGTGTAGAGCGGCAGCAGCAGGACCGCGATCACCTTCGAGACGACGCTCGCGGCCGTGTAGGCGAAGCCGGTGGTGAGCAGGCGGCGCAGGTAGTCGAGCATCAGCCGCTCCGCTCGTCATCTCGCGGCGCCGGGACCAGCGCGGCGCCGGCGATCGCGAGCACCGCCCAGGTGATCGGGTCGGTGAGGAAGGCCGCGTAGCCGAGGCTGTGGACGATCATCAGCGCGTAGATCGCGAGCAGCGTCGCCGCCAGCGCCGGCCCGCGGCCTCGGCGGCGAGGCTCGATCCCGGCGGCCGACAGCAACGCGCCGATCGTGACCGCGAGCAGCGCCGCGTAGGCGAGGAGGCCGACCGCGCCCTGCTCGGCGGCGACCGTGACCGGCTCGGTGTGGCTCTCGGCGGCGAAGCCCTCGCCCTCGTAATAGCGGGCGGTGAACTCGGCGGCGAAACCGCCGGATCCGACGCCGGCAAGCGGACGGTCGCGGGCGATCTCGACGCCGCCGTCGATCAGGCCGGCGCGGCCGCTGGTCGTCTCGCTGCTCAGCCCGCCGGCGGCGATCAGAGCCACCGCGGCAACGAGGGCGAGCGCCGTCGTTGCGGCGGCGGCGGCGCCACGCATCAGGCCCCAGCGGGTCGCGGCGAGGACGAGCAGGGCGGCGAGCAGCGCGAGCGTGCTCGTCTGCGAGAACGTGATCAGCAGCAGCACCGCGAGCAGCCCGAACGCGCCCGCCGCGGCCTTGACCTCGCGCGGTCGGTCCGAGTAGGCGACGATCGCCGCCATCACGGTCATCGTCACCGCCAGGTAGCGCCCGAGGATGTTCGGATCCCAGAACAGCGAGTTGACCCGGAAGTAGGTGTGGGCCTCGTTGCCGGCGATGACCTTGTCGTTCCAGAGCAGCTCGCGGGCGCCGTACTCGACGAGCCCCACGACGAGGAAGGCCAGCCCCTCCACCACCAGCACCGCGACGACGGCCCGCAGCGCCGGCCGGTCCCAGCGGGCCTCGGCGAGCAGGGCGTAGAGGGCCGCGAACGGGGCGAGGAAGAAGGCGACGTTCCGGAGCGCCGCCGTCAGATCGTCGGCGTAGGTGGCCTGGAGCGCGTAGAGGACGACGACGCCGGCGAGCGCCCAGCCGACCGCACCGAGCCACCGCCCGCGGTCGGCCGGCGCGGTCGGCGCCGGGGCCGGCGAGCGCCATCCGCCCCACAAGGCCGCGGCGAGCCCGGCGGCGATCACCGCATAGAGCGGCAGGAGCAGGTTGGCGTCGCCGCCGCCGAGGTCGATCGGGACCCGGAACGGCATCGCCGCGACCAGCGCCGGGACCAGCCAGCCTCCTCGGCGGCGAAACACCCAGGCGAGCGCGGCGATCCCGACCGCCGCCGCCAGCGTCGCGGCGAGGAGCAGCAGCGGATGCTCGCGGAGGTCGGCGACCCGGGCGCTCTCCCAGGCGTCGGCGATCACGAGGACGGGAGCGAGCAGCACCGCCGCCGCGAGCGCCGCGAACCTGGTGCGACGCCTGAGCGGCGGCACGAGCCCGGCGGCGGCGGCGAGGGCGCAGGCGAGCGTCCCGGCCCAGAGCAGCGGCTCGTCCATCAGCGCTGCTCCCCGATCTGGAGGGAGTACCCACGATCGGGGACCTCGATCCGGCCCGGCGGCTTGACGTCGCGGCCGGCCTCACCGAGGACGACCTCGAGCGCGTAGAGGCCGGGCGGGGCGCGCCCGCCCGCGTCGGTGCGGCCGTCCCAGGCGTAGGCGTGCAGCCCGCGGTCGAGCGCCGCCCCCTCCGCCAGCGTCGCCACGAGGTCGCCGTCGCTGCCCTCGTTGCCGTCGATGATCAGCACGTCGACGTCGTCGTCGGGCCCGGCGAGCGTGAACGTGACCTCGGCCCGCCCGCCCTCCGGCTGCGGCGACAGGACGACTGTGTTGACCACGTCGTCGCTCGAGCGCGCAACCCGCTCGAGCGCGAACACGGCAACCGTCAGGGCCAGCAGGCAGACGAACAGGACAGCGCCGAGCTTCGCCCCGGGCGGGGCTGGGCTCCGGCTCATCGGATCAGCCCTTGCCGTCCCCGGCCCTGGCGATGTCGTCGCCGACGAACGCGACCACCTCGGCCTCGTCGGCGGCCGCCTGCGCCTCCTGGTCGAACGGCTTGACGTCCTCGATCCCGAGCTTGCGGGCGACGAGCTTCGCCTGCCGCTGCTGGCCGTCGGCGTAGCGGACGATGCTCTTGCCGCTGCCGCC
>CAZTGN010000019.1:4748-18519 GCA_964613275.1 uncultured Conexibacter sp.
CCGCCGTTGGCGACGCTGGTCCCGACCACGTCGAAGTCGTTGTTGCCGAGATCGTCGGCGACCTCGCCGGCGAGTCCCGAGGAGGTGGAGGCGTTGAGGACGACGACGCTGACCGTGCTCGGGTCGATCCGCTTGCCGTCGCCGCCGTCGCCGGCGCGGAGGAAGTGCCCGACCGCGAGGAAGATCGCGGCGGCGAGCACGACGGCGACGATCGCGATCGCGAGCGGGTGCCGGGGGCCTCGCTCGATCGCCTCGATCGCCCGCTGCTCGGCGGTGCCGATCCGCTCCAGGGCGGGGCGCTCCGAGGTGACCCGATCGGCGGCGGCCGACCTCGCCCGCGGCGGTGGCGGAATCGCCCGGAACTCGGTCGTGCCCGCATCGGGCTCGCGGTTCATCCACTCGGTCAGCCTGCCGATCTCGCGGCGCTGGTCGAGGAAGAGCGGCACCAGCAGCGCCATCCCGAGCATCGCCAGCAGGGCAGCGATGCCCCCGAGCGGCACCAGCAGCCCCTTGCCGAGCAGCGACTCGGCGGCGGCGGTGACTGTCAGCGCGGCCTGCATCTCGAGCCGGAAGGCGGCGTCATCCGGCGATGGCCTGGTCGTCCTGGCCGACCACGAGCGCCATCTCGGCGCCCTTCGCCGCGTCCTCGATCTCGGGCGTCATCGCAACGACCTCGACCGTCCCGAGCTGGTCGGCGAGATCGTCGGCGAGCTCCTTGGCATCGGACTTGGCGCCCTCCGCGAACATCACCGTGCTCGCGGTGAAGCTGCCGGCGTCGCCCACCTCGCCGACCTTCCAGCCGGCGTCCTCGACGAACACGCTCGCCGCCTTCGCGGTCCCCGGCACGCCGACGCCGCCCTCGGGGGCGGTTCCGTTCAAGACCGCCACCACCGGCTGCGACGGCGGGCTGGCGGTCGTCGCAGCCCCGCCGTCGCCGCCCTCGGAGCTGAAGATGGCGCCGCTGACGATGAGGATCGCCGCGGCCGCGAGGAGGGCGAGGATCCCGAGCACGAGCACGAGCGGGCTCACCGGCGAGCGGCGGTCGAGCTCCTCGTAGCGGTAGGCAACCTCACCGCGGACCCGGGTCAGACCGCCCGGCTCCGACGGCTCCTGCGGCCGTGCCTGCTCGCCGATCGCGGGCATCGTCGCCTCGGCGGCGCCGGCGGCTGCGCGCTCCGCCTCGGCCGCGGCGCGCTCGGGCGAGCGGCCGGCCCACTCGCGGAGGCGGCGCAGATGCCGGGCCTGCTGGAAGGTCATGAAGACGAGCACGGCGAGGCCGACGAAGGCGGCGAAGCCGAGGATCGCGCCGATCTCCTTCAGCAGGTCCATTCAGCGCGTGATCTTAGAGCCGCCACCGGGGGCCAAGCCGCCGCTGATCACGCCGACGACGCGGCGTGCCAGGTCCGTCTCGTCCCCGCTGCCGATCAGATCCCGCAGCTGCTCCAGCGTCTCCTCTACCCGGTTCGGATCGAGCGGGCGGTCGCGCACGGCCCTGACGATCCGCGCCTCCGCGGTCGGCTCGGCGCGCTCGTCCTCGGCGAGCAGGTGCTCGTGGAGCTGCTCGCCCGGCCGCGGCGACGTGAACTCGATCGCGATGTCGAGCTCCGGCTCGTAGCCGGCGAGGCGAATCATGTTCCGGGCGAGGTCGACGATCTTCACCGGCTCGCCCATGTCGAGCACGAAGACGTCGCCGTCGCCGCCGAGGTCGGCGGCGCGGATGACGAGCTGCACCGCCTCGGGGATCGTCATGAAGTAGCGGGTCATCTCCGGGTGGGTGACCGTGACCGGGCCGCCGCGCTCGATCTGGCCGCGGAAGATCGGCACGACGCTGCCCGAGGAGCCGAGCACGTTGCCGAACCGGACCGAGACGAAGCGGGTGGCGGGGTGGCGGGCGGCGGCGGCGCGGACGAGCGACTCGGCCATCGCCTTCGAGGCGCCCATCACGGTCCGCGGGCTGACCGCCTTGTCGGTCGAGATCAGCACGAACCGCTCGGCGCCCGCGACCGCGGCCGTCTCGGCGACGACCCGGGTCGCGATCGCGTTGTTGCGAACGGCCTCGAACGGGTTCGCCTCGACCAGCGGTACGTGCTTGTAGGCGGCGGCGTGAAAGACGACGCCGGGCCCGAAGCGCTGCATCACCTCGAGCATCCGCTCGCCGTCCTTGCAGTCGGCGAGCACCGCCTCGACCCGGCTGAAGTGCCATTCCGAGGTCAGCTCGCGGTCGATCTGGAAGAGGTTGTCCTCGGCCTGGTCGACGACGACGAGCAGACGCGGCCCGACGCGAGCGATCTGCCGGCAGAGCTCGGAGCCGATCGAGCCGCCGGCGCCGGTGACGAGGACGATCCGGTCGCGCAGGTAACCGCCGACCCGGTCGAGCTCGACCAGCACCGGCTCGCGGCCGAGCACGTCCTCGACCTGGACCTCGCGAAGCTGGCGGGTGAGCTGGACGCCGCCGCGGAGCAGCTCGAACACGGTCGGCAGCGTCCGCACCCGGATCCCGCGCTCACGACAGGCGGCGACGACCTTCCCGCGGACCGCGCCCGGGGCGGAGGGGATCGCGATGACGACCTCCGACGGGGTCTCGCGCCCGAGGATCGCCCCGAGCTCGTCGGTCCCGCCCAGCACCTTCAGCCCGAGCAGCCGCATCCCGCGCTTGCGCGGATCGTCGTCGACGAAGCCGACGGGGTTGCCGAGCTCGGGGTTGAGCCGGAGCTCGCGGACGACCATCTGCCCGCCCGAGCCGGCGCCGATGACGAGCACGTCGGCCTTGTCGCGGCTGCGGCGGCGCATCCGGCGCTCGACGAAGTAGAAGCGGGCGATGCTGCGGGCGGCCACGAGCAGGCCGAGCGTGAAGACGAAGTCGAAGATCATCACCGAGCGCGGCATCGGGCTCGGGAACGGCTTGGCGATCACGAAGAGCGCGATCAGCAGCGCCGAGGCGACCGCGCAGGCCCGCATCACCGCCCAGGTGTCGCCGATGTTGAAGTAGCGCCACCACTTCTGGTGCAGCCCCATGAGGCTGAAGACGACGGTCTTGCCGAGCGCGACGAAGACGATCGAGCCGGTCAGCATGTCGACGTAGCGATCGGGGATCCCGCCGGGCTCGTCGATGAACCGGATCGCGAACGCCAGGTAGAAGGCGACGGCGGCCAGGGCCGCATCCGCCGCAAGCTGGAGGATCCGGTGCCGCAGCACCGGCGCGCGCAGGCGGCTCATCGTGCAAAGGGTAGAGTCCCGGGCCGGCTCGCGGCGTGCTCGAAGCGGGCTGCGCAAGCCCGTTCACGCACCCCGGATGCCGTATTCCCACCCCGTCCCACTCGCGTCCCTGACCGACCCGATCGTCAACTTCGCGGTCGACGTCGTCGACGCGGTCGGTGTCGCCGGGATCTTCATCCTGATGACGCTCGAGAGCGCCTGCGTGCCGGTCCCGAGCGAGGCGACGATGCTGTTCGCGGGCTTCGCCGTCAGCGACGGCGACATGTCCCTCTTCGCCGCCGTCGCGGCCGGCGTCCTCGGCAACCTGCTCGGCTCCTGGATCGCCTGGGGGGCCGGCTACTTCGGCCGCGAGGAGCTGCTCGAGAAGAACCGCCTGATCCACGTCAACCCGAAGCACCTCGAGGTAGCCGATCGCTGGTTCCGCGAGCACGGCGAGGCGACCGTGTTCTGGACGCGGATGCTGCCGATCGTCCGCACCTTCATCTCGCTTCCCGCGGGCGTCTCCGAGATGCCGTTCTGGCGGTTCACGATCTTCACCGTCCTCGGCTGCGTCCCGTGGGTGCTCGGGCTGACCCTGATCGGGCGCTCGGCCGGCGACAACTGGGACGAGTGGAAGGACAAGCTCCACTACGTCGACTACGCGGTCGCTGCGATCATCGTCATCGGCGCCGGCTGGCTGGTGGTCGGGTACCTGCGTCGTCGCCGCGAGGGCGCCCCGGCCGAAGGCTCCTGAGCCGGTGGGCGGCGACGCGGGCCTCGGCCGGACGGCGCACCCCGCCGGCCTGACCGCCGTCAGGGCGGCGTGCCTGGGCGCCGTCCAGGGCCCGACCGAGCTGTTGCCGGTCTCGAGCTCGGCCCACCTGCGGATCGTCCCGTGGCTGCTCGGCTGGGACCTCGACGAGGTCGCCCCCGAGGATCGCAAGGCGTTCGAGGTGGCCGTCCACGGCGGCGCCGCGCTCGCGCTCCTGATCGGGCAGCGACGGCTGATCGCCGACGAGCTGCACAGGCTCGACCGGCGGCGGGTCGCCGTGATCGCGCTCTCCTTCCTGCCCGCCGTCGCGATCGGCCTCGCGTTCGAGGGGCAGATCGACCGCCGGCTCGGCGGACCGCGAGCGACCGCGGGCGGCCTGCTAGCCGGCTCGGCGGCGATGCTGCTCGCCGACCGCCGGCCGCAGGCGCGCGGCGCCGGCGAGGCCACGGCGCTCGACGGGCTCGCGATCGGCTTCGCGCAGGCCGCGGCGCTCATCCCCGGCGTCTCCCGCAACGGATCGACCCTCGCCGCCGCCCGGGCCCGCGGCTTCAGCCGCGCCCAGGCGAACCTGCTCTCGCGCACGGTCGCGCTACCGGTGATCGCGGCGGCAGCGGTCCGCAAGGCGGCCAGGCTCCGGCGCCGCAGGGCGAACCCGGAGCTCGTCCGCTCGGCCGGCGTCGGCGTCGCCGTCGCCTTCGCATCCACCCTCGCCTCGCAGGGGCTGATCAAGCTGGTCGAGCGCGATCGGGCGCTCTGGCCCTACGCCGCCTACCGGACCGGGCTCGCCGGGCTGATCCTGCTCAAGGCGGGCGGCGCGGGCTGACCCCCCTCGACGACGACTTCGGAGCAGATTCCGGCCGGAGCTCGTCGCCCACCCGGGGATCTGCGGTTGAATCAGGCCCGAGGATGAGCCAGGACGCCTACACCAGCGCCGGGGTCAGCCAGCGCGGCGCCGATGCGTCGGTGGCCGCCCTGGTCGCCGAGCTGGGACGGATCGAGACGGGCAAGCCGTCGCGGGTCGTGCCGCTGCCGGGCCACTACGCGAGCGTCCTGCGGCTCGACGAGCGCACCGGGATCGCGTTCGGGACGGACGGGGTCGGCACGAAGATGGTCGTCGCCGAACGGCTCGGGCGCTACGAGACGATCGGCATCGACTGCGTCGCGATGAACGTCAACGACCTCGTCTGCGTCGGCGCCGAGCCGATCGCGCTCGTCGACTTCATCCTCTGCCGCAGCGCCGAGCCGGCGATCTGCGCCGCGATCGGGGCCGGCCTCCGCCGTGGCGCCGAGCTGGCCGGGATCGAGATCCCCGGCGGCGAGATCGCCCAGGTCGGCGACGTCGTCAACGGGATCGAGCTCGCCGGCAGCGCGATCGGCATCGTCCCGCTCGACGCGATCGTCACCGGCGCCGCGATCGCGCCCGGGGACGCCGTCATCGGCCTCCCCTCCTCCGGGCTGCACTCGAACGGGTACACGCTCGCGCGTGCGGTCCTTGCGGGCATCCCGCTCGACGACGAGCGGCTCGGCCGGCCGCTCGGGGAGGTCCTGCTCGAACCGACCGAGATCTACGTCCGCGCCGTGCTCGACCTGCTCGCATCGCCGGTCGAGGTCCGCGGCCTCGCCCACATCACCGGCGACGGGCTCAACAACCTGCTCCGGCTCGGCGTCGGGGTCGGCTACGCGATTCACGACCCCCTTCCCCCCCAACCCGTCTACGAGCTGATCGCCGCCGAGGGCGGCATCGACGACGACGAGATGCACGAGGTCTTCAACATGGGCTGCGGCTTCTGCGTCACCGTGCCCGAGGCCGACCTCGAGCCGGCGCTCGAGATCCTCCGCCCGCACTACCCGGCGGCGCGCCGGGTGGGGACGGTCACCGACCGGGCCGGCGACGTCACCCGCGGCTGAGCGCGCTCCGGGACCCCGGCGGCCGCCACCCCGCGGCCGAACGCACGCCGGAAGGCCGCGGGTCCCCACCCGCGGCTGAGCCCCGCGGCCGAACGCGCGCCGGAAGGCCACCGCGGGTCCCCACCCGCCGCCGGGCCCCGCGGCCGAGCGCGGCCGAGGTCCCCTCGAACCCTGCCTATACCCGGTTCCACAGGCTTCCAGTCATCACCGTCTCGACGGCGAGCTCGCCGTCGCGCGCGAGCGCCCAAAGCTCCGCCTCGACCTCGGCCCGCGGCAGCCGACAGAGCTCCTCGATCTCGCGCGTCGCGCAGCTCCCGAAGCGGTCGATGACGGCGAGCGGGCCCGGCGGCGGCGGGCCCGGGTCGCCGGCGCCGGAGGCGGCGGCCGCCTCGACGTAGAGCCCGTAGGGCTGCCAGCCGTAGACGCCGCGCCTGGTGCCGTCGGCGGCGACGAAGGTGAGCGAGGGGAACGTGACCCGCTCGATCGGTCCGGTGCACCCGGTCGCGTCCTCGGCCCTCGCCTGCTCGGGGATGCGGCGGGCCTCCTCGAGCCCGGCGGCGAAGCGCTCGAGGATCGCGTCGGAGCGGAGGTCGATCTCGAACCGCTCCCGGTCGAGGCCCCGCCCGGCGAGAGCGGCGGCCTCCTCGAGCAGGGCCGAGATGCGGTCGAGCCGGCGGCGGCCGTACATCAGGCCGGATCGGAGCCGGCGCAGGTAGGCGTCGCCCGCCGCCGCCCCCTGCTCGGCGGCGGCGACGGCGGCCTGGCAGGCCGGATAGCTCGACTCGATGCCCCCGTCCGACCACAGCCGCGTGTCGAACGGCATCCCCGACTCGACCGCGACGGCGGGCCAGATCCGGGCGTAGCGGGCGCGCTGGGCGGGGCCGACCTCGCGGGCCATCCCGCCCATCACCCAGCGCCAGAGAAGCCGATCGCCGAACTCCCAGGCCAGTCGGCGGAGCTTCGGCTCGCTCGCCCACGACCATGCGCAGGCCGGGTCGGTCACGACCCGCACCTCGACCGCTTCGGTGTCGCTGGGGGCTGCTTCCACGCAAGCTTTCCGTCGCTCCGCGCCGGTCACGTCCGCGACGCAGGCGTTCGGCCAAAATACCCGGGTGATGACCGCGTCCGAGCCTGCTCCCGTCCCGATCAGTTGAGCAGCACGATGATCGGAACGATGCTCTCCGGCCGCTACCGGCTGGAGTCCAAGCTCGGCAGCGGCGGGATGTCGACCGTCTACCTCGCCGTCGACGAGACGCTCGGGCGCCATGTCGCGATCAAGGTGCTGCACCAGGAGATCTCCGACCAGCAGGACCAGCTCGAGCGCTTCCGGCGCGAGGCCCGGGCGGTCGCCCAGCTCTCCCACCCCAACCTCGTCGCCGTGATCGACGCCGGCGAGGAGGGCGGCCGGCCCTACATCGTCTTCGAGTACGTCCCCGGCCAGACGCTGAAGCAGATGATCGCGGCCCACGGACGCCTGCCGCTCGACGAGGCGACCGCATACGCGATCGAGGTCGGTCGCGGGCTGCAGGCCGCGCACGCCGCGCGGCTGATCCACCGCGACGTGAAGCCGCAGAACGTCCTCATCGACGCCGAGGGGCGGGCGAAGATCACCGACTTCGGGATCGCGCTCTCGCTCGAGTCGCACGGGCTGACGGCGACCGGCCGCGTGCTCGGGACCACCGACTACGTCTCCCCCGAGCAGGCGATGGGGCGCGAGATCGATCCCCGCTCCGACGTCTACTCGCTCGGGATCCTGCTCTACGAGATGCTGACCGGGGAGGTCCCGTTCAAGGCGGAGACCCAGGTCGGCGTGGCGATGAAGCACGTCAACGAGACGGTCCCGAACGTGCAGCGGCGCCGCCCCGACGCCTCCGCGGTGCTGGCGGCGGCGGTCGAGCGGGCCACCGCGAAGGAGCCGAAGGACCGCTACCGCGACATGGGCGACCTCCTCGCCGACCTCGAGCACGCGCTCGAGGTCGAGGTCGCGCGCGCCGGAGGCGCCACCGGCGAGGCCACCTCGGTCCTCGACTCCGTGCCCGAGAGGCGCCGTCGGGTCCTGACCCGTCGCCGCATCTCCTGGGCGGGGGTCCTGCTCCTCGTCGCCGCGGCGGCGGCGGCGATCGTGATCGCGATGCAGCTCGGCGAGCGGGGCCCGTCGCAGGAGGGGCCGCCGGAGAGCGCCGGGGGCTCCCCGATCGAGCTCCAGTCCGTCACCGACTTCGACCCCGAGGGCGACGGCGAGGAGCACGAGGAGGAGACCGGCCTGGCGACGGACGGCATCCCGACGACCGGCTGGAGCACCGAGGACTACACGACCGGCCTCGAGGGCCTCAAGGACGGCGTCGGCCTCTACGTCGATGCGGGCGGGTCGGTGACGCCGAGCCAGATGGTGCTGAAGACCGGCGGCGGCGCCTGGACCTTCGAGGTCTACGGCTCCGACCTCGACAGCGCGCCGACCGAGATCGCCGGGTGGGGAAGCCCGCTGACGAGCGAGCTGACCGCGGAGGGAGGCCGCCAGATCGTCGATCTCGACACCAGCGAGCCGAACCGCTGGTTCCTGGTCTGGATCACCAGCGTCGAGGACGGCACCCCGGCCGAGATCTTCGACATCCGCCTGCTCAGCTGAGGGGCGGCACGGCCCGGGGGCAGTGAGCACCGGCGCCGCCGCCGGCCCGGCCGTACGCCGCTAGAAGCGGTACGAGCGCTCGGACTCGTGGCGCTCCAGCGCCAGGTCGACGAGGCGCTTGCAGAGATCCGGGTAGGGGGTGCCGGTCTCCTCGAAGAGCTTCGCGAAGACGCTCGTCTCGGTGAAGCCGGGGATCGTGTTGAGCTCGTTGACGAGGACCTCGCCCCCGTCGAGCACGAAGAAGTCGCAGCGGGCGAGGCCGGTGCAGCCGCAGGAGCGGTAGACGTCGGCGGCGAGAGCGCGGACGCGGGCGATCGCCTCATCGCCGATCGGCGCCGGGACGACGAGGTCCATGCCGCCCGGCTCGTACTTCGCCTCGTAGTCGTACCAGTCGGCATTGACGACGAGCTGGCCCGGCAGCGAGGTCTCCGGCTCGTCGTTGCCGATCACCGAGCACTCGACCTCGAGCCCCTCGCAGTGGGCTTCGACGATCACCCGCGGATCGTGCTCGAGCGCGGCCGCGACGGCGGCGTCGAGCTCGCCCGGCTCGTCCACCCTGAGGATGCCGACGCTCGAGCCGAGCCGCGAGGGCTTCACCCAGACCGGCATCCCGAGCGCGGCCGCCCGCTCCCGCCAGCCCTCCTCCCGGGCCTGGCAGAAGTCGACCTGGGCGATCCCGCGCTCGCGCAGCAGCCGCTTGAAGACGAGCTTGTCGATCGTCACCGCCGCCGCCAGCACGCCAGGCCCGACGTAGGGGACGTCCAGGCACTCGAGCAGGCCCTGCACGGTGCCGTCCTCGCCGAACGGGCCGTGCAGGACCGGGAAGGCGACATCGCAGCCGAGCAGGCCGGCGGCGGCGCGGAGCTCGACCTCGGCGCCGCCGCAGAGCCAGCGGCCGTCGCGCTCGATGACGACGTCGACCGGCTCGTGGCCGGCCGCGCGCAGGCCGTAGGCGACGGCGGCTCCGGAGCGCAGCGACACCTCATGCTCGCTCGAGCGGCCGCCGCGGATGACCGCCACCCTCATCGCGCCTGTCGCGGGGTCGTGGTGTCCGTCGTCGTGCCGTCGGGCTCGACGAGCTCGCCGACGACCAGGCGGACACGATCCCCCGGGCTCATGTTCGTACCTGCGGTCGGTGCCTGCTCGAGGACGATCCCGTCCTCGGAGGAATCGGTGGTCTCACGCTGGTCGACGGAGACCGAGAGCCCCTCGGCGGCGAGCTTGCGCTGCGCGTAGCTGAGCTTCTGGCCGACGTAGTCGCCGAGCGTGATCGTCCCGACGCCGCTCGAGTAGGTGATCGTCAGCTCGGTGCCGACCTCGACCTCCTCCCCGGCCGGCGGGTCCTGCTCCAGCACCTGGTCCTCGGGCTCGTCGGAGCGGGTCGGGTTGGCATTGACCACGAACCCGGCGTCGCGCAGCTGCGTCGTGGCGGTGACCCGGTCGAGGCCGAGCACGTTCGGCACCGCGGCGGTCTCGACGCCGGTCGAGGCGATCAGCGTCACGGTCTCACCGACCTCGAGCCTGGTCCCTTGGCCCGGGTCGGTGCCGATCACCTTCCCGGACGGGACCGAGGCGGAGGACCGCCGCTCGATCACGATCTCGAAGCCCTTGCGCTCCAGCACCCGCCGCGCCTCGGGGACCCGCAACCCCGCCACCCTCGGAACCGCGACCGCTCCCGGCCCGAGGCTGACCGTGATCGTCACCGTCGAGCCCTGCTCCGCCTCGCTGCCGCCGGCCGGATCCTGCTCGATCACCTCGCCCTCGGGGATGTCGCTCTCGATCCGCTCGGTCGCCACGTCGAAGTCGGCGTCCTGCAACGCGATGACCGCCGGGTCCTCCGGCTCCCCGGTGACGTCGGGGACCGTGACCATCTCCGGCCGGGTCAGAAACCAGGCGAGGGCACCGCCGGCGACGAGCAGCACGACCAGCGCCGCGATCAGCCAGCGGCGGCGCGAGCTCCCCTCGTCGGCCGGACCGACCTCGGGCGCCCGGTCGGGGTCGGCCACGGCCGCGTCGAGCGCGGCCGCCATCTCGGCCGCCGACCCGTAGCGGGCGGCCGGATCCTTGGCGAGCGCCGTCAGCACGACCGCGTCGAGCGCCGGGCTCACCTTCGGGTTTATCGAGCTCGGCCGCGGCGGCTCCTCGCCGACCTGCTTCATCGCGATCGCGACGGCGCTCTCGCCCTCGAAGGGGACGCGGCCGCAGAGCATCTCGAACAGGATCACCCCGATCGCGTAGATGTCGGCCGTCGCGGCCACCTCCATCCCCTGGGCCTGCTCCGGGCTCAGGTACTGGGCGGTGCCCATCACCGATCCGGTCCGGGTGATGTCCGAGCCGCCGGCGCGGGCGATCCCGAAGTCGGCGACGCGGACCCGGCCGTCGCGGTCGATCAGCACGTTCATCGGCTTCAGGTCACGGTGGACGATCCCGTGCTCGTGCGCGAACTCGGCCGCGGCGAGCATCTGCCGCGTCACCTCGACCGCCTCGTCGATCTCCAGCCCCTGATCGATCAGGTCGCGCAGCGACGAGCCCTCGACCAGCTCCATCGATATGTAATGGCTGTCCTCGTGGGCGCCGCGGTCGTAGACGCTGACCACGTTCGGATGCTGCAGCCCCGCCGCCGCCGACGCCTCGCGGCGGAAGCGCTCGACGAACTCGCTGTCGCGGGCGAAGTTCTCGTGCAGGAGCTTGAGCGCGACGTCCCGGCCGAGCTCGGTGTCGCGGGCGCGCCAGACGTCGGCCATCCCGCCGGAGCCGAGCCGGTGCTCGAGCCGGTAGCGGCCGTCGATCACGATCCCGGGCTCGAGCTTCATCCGCTCAGGATCTCCGACATGACGGCGGTAGCGATCGGGCCGGCGTCGGTGCCGCCGAAGCAGCCCGCGCACGGGTCGGTCGTGACCGCGATCGCGATCTGCGGGTCCTCGACCGGCGCGAAGGCGATGAACCAGGGCTGGGCGATGTCCTGCTCGATGTCGATCTCCGCGGTTCCCGTCTTGCCGGCGAACGTCGTGCCCGTCACCGAGAGCCCGGCGGCGGTGCCCTCCTCGGCGACGCTGGTCATCATGTCGGCCAGCGCGGCGGCGGTCTCCTCGCTCATCACGTCGCTCTGGACCTCGGGGTCGAGCTCGTCGCTGACGCGGCCGTCGGGGTCGATGACCTTCTCGACCAGCGTCGGCTTCATCAGCTTGCCGCCGTTGGCGACCGTCGCGGCGACCTCCGCCATCTGGGTGACCGAGGCCCGGACCTCGCCCTCCTCGCCGCCCTGGCCGATCGCGACGCGGGCGATGTCGAAGCCCTCGTCGACCTGCTTGAAGCCGCCCCGCTTGTCGTCGACGACGAAGATCCCGCTCGCCGCCTTCTGCTCGTCCGGGAGCTGCACCTCCGGGTCCTTGCCGAAGCCGAAGCGGTCCATGTAGTCGAGCAGGGTCTCGGGCCCGACCATCTCGCCGAGCTGGGCGAAGTAGGTGTTGACCGAGTTGGTCAGCGCCGTGCGCATGTCGATGTCGGGAAACTGCTCGCCGCCGGCGTTCGCGAGCTCGACGCCGCTGAACGTCTGCGGGCTCGCGCCGCTGAGCACGGTGTCCGGCGTCGCCGCGCCGGCGTCGAGCGCCGCGGCGGCGGTGACGACCTTGAACGTCGAGCCCGGCGGATAGAGCGACTGGATCGCGCGGTTGGTGAGCACCGACGGGTCCGCCCGGTTGAGCTGGTCGAGGTCCTCGGGCACGCGGTTGGGGTCGAAGCCCGGGGTGCTGGCCATCACCCTGACCGCGCCGGTGTCGGGCTCGAGCGCGACGACGGCGCCGGGCCGTCCGGTCGCCTCGAGCTGATCGGTGGCGAGCTGCTGGGCGGAGGCGTCGAGCGTCGTGACGATGTCGGAGCCCTGTCGGTGCCGGCCGCGGATCTGGTCGAGGATCGAGACGAACTCGTTCTCCTCGCCGGTCAGCCTCGCGTTCTCGGCCCGCTCGAACCCGCTCGTCCCCTGGGTGATGAAGCTGTAGCCGATCGGGTTGCCGAACAGCGACCCCAGCGGGTAGCGGCGCACGTACTGGTAGGACTCGTCGTCGCCCTCCTTGCTCGAGTTCGCGATCACCTGGCCGTCGGCGGTCAGGATCCGGCCGCGCTTGATCTGCTGCGCCTCGAACAGCGGCCGCTTGTTCTCGACCTTCGCCTCGAGCTCGGTGGCGTCGAAGACCGCCCAGTTGCTGGTGAAGCCGACGAGCAGCGCGAAGAGGACGAGGACGACGGCGAGCAGGCGCCGGATCGGCACGTTCACGAGGCCGCCTCCGGCTCGGGCCGGCGGGCCCGGTCGGAGATCAGCAGCAGGAGCGCGACCAGGATCATGTTCGCGATCACCGAGCTGCCGCCGTAGCTGATCAGGGGCAGCGTGACGCCGGTCAGCGGGATCACCCTGATCACCCCGCCGATGATCACGAACGCCTGCAGCGCGAAGACGGCGGTGAGGCCGGCGGCGAGGAGCTTCGAGAACCCGTCGCGGGCGAGGGCGGCGATCTTGAACCCGCGGGCGGCGATCAGGGCGTAGATCGTGATCACCCCGCAGCCGCCGAAGAGGCCGAGCTCGTTGACGATCAGGGCGTAGATGAAGTCCGTCTGGACCTCCGGGATCAGCGTGTTGCCCAGGGTCTCCTTCGCGCCGGGCGCCCACAGCAGCGACTCGCCGATCCCCTTCCCGAAGAGGCCGCCGTCGGCCTGCGCGAACATCGACTGCAGCACCTGGTAGCCGGTGCCGCTCGGGTCCTGGTAGGGATCGAGCCAGATGTCGATCCGGTCGCCGACGTGGCCGACGGTCGAGGCGAAGAACCAGGCGCCGACGAGGAACATCGCGAGGCCGATGATCACGAACGAGATCCGGTTCGTCGCCGTGTAGATCAGCGCCAGGAAGGCGCCGAAGAACATCAACGAGCTGCCGAGGTCGCGGATGAAGACGAGCATCAGCATCGCCGCCCCCCAGACGACCAGCATCGGGCCGAGGTGCTTGATCGGCGGGAACGTGATCCCGGCGACCCGCTTGGCGCCGACGACCAGCACCTCGCGGTGCTCGCGCAGGTAGCTGGCGAGGAAGACGACGATCGCGAGCTTGCCGAGCTCGGCCGGCTGGAAGGCGAGCGGGCCGATCTCGACGCCGAGGTAGGCGCCGTTGACCTGGGCGCCGATCCCGGGCACGCGCGGCAGGAGGAGCAGGAACAGGCCGGCGACGACGATCAGGTAGCGGTAGCGCTCGAGGACGTGGTAGTCGCGGAGGAAGATGACCG
>CAZTGN010000019.1:18529-19173 GCA_964613275.1 uncultured Conexibacter sp.
GAGCACGAACAGGCCGAGCCCGACCACGAACCAGTTCGCCTGATCGCGCGCCAGGCCCTCGTCGATCCGGTAGAGCATGACGAGCCCGATCGCGGCGAGCAGGGCGACGAGCGGGAACAGGTAGGGGTCGGCGTTCGGAAGGCGGATCCGCAGGAAGACGTGGGCGGCGAGGCAGATCGCGAAGAAGTAGGCGCCGAAGATCAGCGAGGCATCGGCGACCTCGTCCTTGCGGACGACGAAGACGGCGGCGAAGCCGGCGATCAGGAGGCCGGCGACCGGGATCAGGCCGAGCAGCTCGCGGTTGCGAGCGCTCAACCGTTGCCCCCGCCGCTGCCGCCGCCCTGCCCGCCGCCGCCGGAGCCGCTGCCGCCGGAGCCGCTCTGGCCCCGCTCGCGCTTGCCGCTGCCCTCGCCGTTCCCGCGCTTGCCGTTGCCCCCGCGGTCGTCAACCGTCACCGTCACCGTCGCCCGCTCGAGGTCCTCGAGCAGCGAGCGGGCGTCGTCCTCGGAGCGCAGCTCGTGATTGACGGCGACCTCGCGGCGATCCGGCGGCAGCGCTTCCAGGGGGACAGTCGAGATCTCCTCGGCCGAGTAGAGCTCGATCCCGAACGGCAGCTCGTAGGGAAGGCCGCGGAAGAGGGCGAG
>CAZTGN010000020.1:0-18340 GCA_964613275.1 uncultured Conexibacter sp.
CCCGCCCCGCCGAGCTCAGCGGCGGCGAGCGGCAGCGGGTCGCGCTGGCGCGGGCGCTCGCTTCCGGGCCCCGGGCGCTGCTGCTCGACGAGCCGCTCTCGGCCCTCGATCGGCGCACCCGGGCGGCGGCCGGCCGCGAGCTCGCCGCCGACCTCGCCGCCGCCGGGGTGTCGGCGATCGTCGTCACCCACGACTTCGCGGAGGCCGCTCAGCTCGGCGATCGGGTCGCGGTTCTCGACCGCGGCCGGATCGTCCAGCGCGGGACCGCCGCCGAGCTCGCGGCGACCCCGGCGAGCGGCCTCGTCGCCGATCTCGCCGGTGCCGTCGTCCTCAGCGGCGTCGCCGGGCCTGCACCGGGCGGGCTGACCCGGGTCGAGCTCGACGGCGGCGAGGTGATCTACAGCACCGACGAGGGCCGGGGCCCGGTCGCCGCCGGGGTCTTCCCGTGGGAGATCGCCCTCGAGCCGGCCGGCTCGCCGTCACGGGACGCCTCGGCGATGAACCGGATCGAGGCCGAGGTGACCGCCGTGACGGAGTTCGGCAACCGGGCGCGGGTCGGTCTGGCCGCGACGCAACCGCTCGCAGCCGAGGTGACGGCGGCGTCGATCGCCCGGCTCGGGCTGCGACCGGGCGGCCGGGTTGCGGCGAGTTGGAAGGCGACCGCGACGCGGCTCGCGCCGCGCTGAGCGGACGCTGCCGGCGGCCTGTAGGTTGCGGGCGCAGTTCGAGCGAGGAGGTTGAGATGGCCGATGCAAGCGCCGAGGAGTGGATCGCGTCGTTCGCGGCGGCGATCGGGGCCGACGCTCCCGATCGCGAGCAGGTCGACAGGCTCCTCAGGCTCGCCGCGGTCGCGGCGCATTCCTCGGAGCGGACCGCCGCGCCGATCGCCTGCTGGATCGCCGGGGCCAGGGGCGTCGACATCGAGCGTGCGATCGAGATCGCCGAGGGACTCGGCGGAGATTCGGGCTAGCTCGCGGCGGGCGTCGCTTCGCCGACGAGCTCGGGCACCGTCACGAACTCGTAGCCCTCGGCTGCATAGCGCTCGAGGGTGTCCTCGGTCGCCGCCACAGACCGCGAGCGGTCGCCGTCGGGCACGAGGTGGCTGCCGTCGTGCATGAGGATGATGTCGCCGGGGCCGGCGTGGCGGGCGTGGCGGGCGATCGAGCGCCGGGTCGCGGTTCGCCGCCAGTCGTAGCAGGTGATCGACCAGGTCACCGGCTGGTATCCCTCCTCCCGCAGGGCCCGCAGCGTCGCCGGCCGCCGGCTCCCGTAGGGAGGGCGCATCAGCATGCCGCCGTTCGCCGTCGAGAACCCGATCCCCGACGCCTCGACCGCGGCCCGGCAGCGGCGCAGCTCCTCCCTGACGGCGCCCATCGAGATCAGCGGCATCCGTGGATGCGTGTGGGTGTGGTTGCCGATCGCGTGCCCGGCGGCGTGGACCTCCCGCAGCAGCCCCGGCTCACGCTCCGCCCACATGCCGATCGAGAAGAAGGTCGCACGCGCTCCGAACCGGTCGAGCAGCGACAGCAGCGGCGGCGTGTGGACCGGGTTGGGGCCGTCGTCGTAGGTGAGCGCGATCCTGCGGCCGGCGTGGCGGTTGCGACAGATCGTCGGCCCGAAGATCTGCGCGGTCGGGTACTGGCCACCGTAGAGCGCGACTCCGGCAGCGGCGGCGGCCCCGAGTCCGGCCGCGATCCCCGTTGTCCGAGTGCCCGTCATCTCCCGGGATCTTCGCCGATCTGCTCGTCGTGGTGTCCGATCGGCGGCGTCCGTGCCAGCCGCCGGGCCCGGCGCAGCTCCGCCGCCGGGGCCTGCGCGGCCGCCGCGATCCGGTCGGCGATCGTCTGCAGGGCGACCTCGTTGCCGCGCTGCTCGTAGGTTGCGAGCCGTTCCCGGTAGCCGTCGGTGCCGTCGATGAAGCGGGCGACGATCTCCGCCGTCAGCTCGGTCGCGGCCATCCCGTAGCCCTCGCGCTCCAGGTAGCGCGAGTTCATCATCTGCTCGAACTGGCCGAGCAGCGGCATCGCCAGCATCGGCTTGCCGAGGTAGACGGCCTCGCTCATCAACGAGAAGCCGCCGCCGGCGACGACGCCGCGGGCCGTGCGGAGGTCCTCGACGAACCCCTCCTCGGAGCGCGGCTTGAACTCGAGGTTGCCGTCGACGGTGTCCTCCCGCGGGCCGCCCCGCATCCCGTAGACGCGACAGGGGACGCCGCTTGCCCGCAGCGCCGCAAGCGCGCTCTCCTCGCCGCTCGAGTAGACGACGACGTGGTCGCCCTCCTCGGGCTCGGCCGCGACGATCGCCCGCCGCAGGATCGGCGGCACCAGCATCGTCTGCTCCCTCGCGAGCGGCGGCCGGAAGAAGGTCGTGACGATGTAGCGGACCGCGTTCGGAACCATCGAGCGGGCCACGGTTCGCGCGATCGCGTAGTCCTCGCGGTGGCCGGCGACGATCTCCTCGTCGTGCTTGCAGCGGTCGAGCATGTTGATGTTGTCGACGGCGATCAGCGGCGTCCGGCTGATGCGCGCATAGGCCGCGGCGAGCGGCTCGAAGTCGGTGACGACGACGTCCGGTCGCCAGCCGTGCATCATCTCGATCCAGTGCCGGATCGACTTCGGGGCTCCGCCGACGACGTCGGTCGCGTTCTGGCGCACCGTCGCCCAGCGGCGGATCGCGCCGTCCTCCATCACGAACTTCGCGCCCATGATCTCCTCGACGTCGGGCAGGACGCCGCTCAGGTAGGAGTAGGCGGCGCCGCTGGCGACGACGCGGACCTCGTTGGCCTCCAGCAGCGACTCGACCACCACCTGCGAGCGGGTCGCATGACCCATTCCTTCGCCGTTGACTCCGTACAGGATCCGCACCGAACGTCGACCTCCGCGGCCATTCTCCATCATCGGAGTAGGCTGCGGCGGCGCGGCCCCGATCCGGCCGGCGGGGCCGTCGCGCCGCTGTGAGATGGTGCCGCGGCGAGACGAGACGCGATGAGGAGGTTGAGTTGCAGCTCGGGATGATCGGACTTGGGCGGATGGGGGCGAACCTCGTCCGCCGCCTGATGCGCGACGGCCACGAGTGCGTCGTCTTCGACGTCGATGCGGATGCCGTCGCGACGCTCGCCGGCGAGGGCGCGACCGGCGCCGGCTCGCTGGCGGAGTTGGTGGCGAAGCTCGAGCCGCCGCGCGCCGCCTGGATCATGGTCCCGGCCGGCTACGTCCAGGACACCCTCGACGAGCTCGCCGGGCTGATGGACTCCGGCGACGCGATCATCGACGGGGGCAACAGCTACTACCGCGACGACATCGATCGCGCGAAGGCGCTCGGGCCGAAGGGGATCGACTACCTCGACGTCGGCACGAGCGGCGGTGTCTTCGGCCTCGAACGCGGCTTCTGCCTGATGATCGGCGGACCTGACGGGGCGGTCGCGCGGCTCGATCCGATCTTCGCGACGATCGCCCCCGGGGTCGGGGCGGCGCCGCGGACGCCGGGTCGCGGCGGCGACCCCTCGCCCGCCGAGCAGGGCTACCTGCACTGCGGTCCGACCGGGGCGGGCCACTTCGTGAAGATGGTCCACAACGGGATCGAGTACGGGATGATGGCCGCCTATGCCGAGGGCCTCAACGTGATCGCCAACGCCGACATCGGCACCCGCCGGCACGAGGTCGATGCCGAGACGGCGCCGATTCGCGACCCGCAGTACTACCCCTACGACATCGACGTCGGCGAGGTCGCCGAGGTCTGGCGGCGCGGCTCGGTGATCGCCTCGTGGCTGCTCGACCTGACCGCGTCGGCCCTGCACGACTCGCCGACCCTGGAGGAGTTCGGCGGCCGCGTCTCCGACTCGGGCGAGGGGCGCTGGACGCTGCACGCGGCGATCGACGAGGGCGTTCCGGCGCCGGTCTTGAGCACGGCCCTGTACGAGCGGTTCGCCTCCCGCGACGAGGACGAGTTCGCCAACAAGGTCCTGTCGGCGATGCGCAAGCAGTTCGGCGGCCACGACGAGAAGCCGGCGGGAGGCGGCGCTTGAGCGCCTCGACCGCGGCCTACCTGCCGGCGGCCGCCGCCGACGCCCCTCAGGCGGAGATCCCCGAGCCGCACGTGGTCGTCCTGTTCGGGGCGTCGGGCGATCTCGCCGCCCGCAAGCTCCTGCCGGGGTTCTTCCACCTCGAGTGCGCGGAGCTGCTCCCCGAGGCCTACCGGATCGTCGGCACCGCGACCGACGAGCTCGACGACGCCGGCTTCGTCGAGCACGCCCGGCAGGCGGTCGGGCAGTTCAGCCGCACCGAGGTCGGCGCGCGGGCCTGGGAACGGTTCGCGGCCCGGCTCTCCTACGTGCCGACGAGCGCCGGCGCGGCGGCGCTCGGCGCGGCCGTCGGCAAGGCCCGCGAGGGTCTCGGCGAGAGCCGCCTCCTGCACTACCTGGCGGTCCCGCCGGCCGCGTTCGAGGCGATCATCGGGACGCTCGTCGAGGTCGGCCTGAACGGCGACGACGCGCGGGTGATCCTCGAGAAGCCGTTCGGTCACGACTACGACTCCGCGGTCGAGCTCAACCAGCTCCTCGAGCGGGCGTTCGACGACTCGCAGATCTTCCGGATCGACCACTTCCTCGGCAAGGAGGCGGTCCAGAACATCCTCGCCCTGCGCTTCGCCAACGGCCTCTACGAGCCGCTCTGGAACCGGACCAACATCGAGTTCGTGCAGATCGACGTCCCGGAGACGCTGTCGATCGGCGAGCGCGCCGGCTTCTACGAAGGGACCGGCGCCTACCGCGACATGGTCGTCACCCACCTCCTGCAGCTGCTCAGCTACATCGCCATGGAGCCGCCGGTCGGGCTCAACTCGAAGGCGCTGCACGAGGAGAAGAACAAGGTCATGCAGGCGATGCGGATGATCGAGCCCGACAAGGTCGTCCGCGGCCAGTACGAGGGCTACCTCGACGAGGACGGGGTGGCGCCGGAGTCCGGCACCGAGACCTTCGTGGCGGTCGAGGTCGAGATCGACAACTGGCGCTGGTCGGGTGTGCCGTTCTACCTGCGGACCGGCAAGTGCATGGCCGAGTCCCGGCACATGGTGGCCCTCGACTTCCGCGAGCCGGCGATGCGGATGTTTCCGAACGAGGTCCAGCACCAGGGCGCCAACCAGCTCGTCTTCGAGCTCACCGAGCCGGGCTCGATCACCGCCGACTTCCAGGCGAAGGTGCCGGGGGCGACGATGGAGCTCGGCCCGGCCCGGATGGTCTTCCGCTACGACCAGTCGTTTCAGACCGACCGCCAGCTCGAGGCCTACGAGCGGCTGATCCACGACGCGATGCTCGGCGACGGCACCCTGTTCACGAACGCCGAGGGGATCGAGCGGCTCTGGGCGATCAGCGCCGACGTCCTCAGCCACCCCGGGCCGCTGCACCCCTACCCGCGGGGGAGCTGGGGGCCGGCGGCGGCGCGCGACCTGATCGCGCCGAATGAATGGCGGCTCCCCGAGCGGGAACCGAAGGAGACGAAAGCCGAGAGCGAGGAGGAAGCGGCATGAGCACCGCACCGAAGCAACTGCACGACGCCGGCCAGAGCCTCTGGCTCGACTCGATCACCCGCGAGATCGTCACCGACGGGACGCTGAAGCGCTACGTCGACGAGCTGTCCCTGACCGGCCTGACGTCGAACCCGACGATCTTCGACAAGGCGCTGCACGGCGGCGACGATTACGACGAGCAGATCGCCGAGCTGCTCGCGGCGGGCAAGTCGGGGGAGGAGCTGTTCTTCGAGCTCGCGATCACCGACCTCCAGGGCGCCGCCGACCTGTTCCGCGGGGTCCACGACCGGACCGACGGGGTCGACGGCTTCGTCTCGCTCGAGGTCTCGCCGCTGCTCGCCTACGAGACCGCGGCGACCACCCGGCAGGCCCGCGAGCTCCATGACCGCGCGGACCGGCCGAACCTCTACATCAAGATCCCGGGGACGCCGCAGGGGCTGGACTCGATCACCGAGTCGATCGCCGCGGGCATCCCGATCAACGTGACCCTGCTCTTCGACGCCGCCCAGTACCGGGCCCAGGCCGATGCCTACATGGAGGCCGTCGAGCGCCGGGTCGGGCGCGGCGAGGACCCGGCCATCGAGTCGGTCGCCTCGGTGTTCGTCAGCCGCTGGGACGTCGCCGTGGCCGGCGAGGTCCCCGACGAGCTCGCCAACCGGCTCGGCACCGCCGCCGCGATCCGCGCCTACGTCGCCTACCGCGAGCTGCTCGACTCCGATCGCTGGCAGCGGCTCGAGAACGAGGGGGCGCGGCCGCAGCGGCTGCTGTTCGCCTCGACCGGGACCAAGGACCCGGCGCTGCCGAAGACCAAGTACGTCGACGAGCTCGCCGCCCCGAACACCGTCAACACGATGCCCGAGGAGACGCTGCTGGCGCTCGCCGAGCAGGACTCGATCGGCGAGCTGCTGCCGGCCGACGGCGGCGACAACGAGGCGCTCCTCGCCGAGTTCACCGCCGCCGGGATCGACCTCGACGCGCTCGCCGAGCGGCTCCAGGTCGAGGGCGCCGAGAAGTTCGAGAGATCCTGGGCGGATCTGCTCGAGCGGATCGGCGGCAAGGAGAGCGCGGTCGGGGCGGCCGGCTGAGATGGCGACCCCGGCGCCCGCCGGCCAGGCGGGCATGCGGTCGCTGCCGGGCTGGGAGCTGCTGCGCGCCAACCATGCCGCGATCGCCCCGCGCCACCTCCGCGACATCTTCGCCGCCGATCCCGGTCGCGGCGAGCGGATGGTGGCCGCGGCGGCGGGCCTGCGGCTCGACTACTCGAAGAACCGGGTCGACGAGGAGACGATGCGGCTGCTGGTCGCCCTCGCCGCCGACGCGGGCCTGCGCGAGCGGACCGAGGCGATGTTCAGCGGCGAGCGGATCAACGTCACCGAGGAGCGCTCGGTGCTGCACGTGGCGCTGCGGATGCCGCGCGAGCGCTCGTTGATCGTCGACGGCCGCGACGTCGTCGCCGACGTCCACGAGGTGCTCGACCGGATGGCGGCGTTCAGCGAGCGGGTCCGCGGCGGCGGGTGGACGGGGCACACGGGCAGGCGGATCCGCAACGTGATCAACGTCGGCATCGGCGGCTCCGACCTCGGGCCGGTGATGGCCTACCGGGCGCTCCGCCATTACTCCGATCGTGATCTGACCGTTCGCTTCGTCTCCAACGTCGACGCGACCGACTTCGTCGAGAAGACCCGCGACCTCGACCCGGCCGAGACGCTGTTCGTGATCGCCTCGAAGACGTTCACGACGCTCGAGACGATGACCAACGCGCGCACCGCGCGCGAGTGGTCGCTGGCGGCGCTCGGCGACGAGGCCGCCGTCGCCAGGCATTTCGTCGCGGTCTCGACCAACGCCGAGGAGGTCGCCGGCTTCGGGATCGACACCGACAACATGTTCGGCTTCTGGGACTGGGTCGGCGGCCGCTATTCGATGGACTCGGCGATCGGGCTGACGACGATGATCGCGATCGGCCCCGAGCGCTTCGCGGAGATGCTCGCCGGCTTCCACGCGATCGACGAGCACTTCCTGACCGAGCCGTACGAGCGCAACCTGCCGGCGCTGCTGGGCCTGCTGTCGGTCTGGTACGCGGAGCTGTTCGGCGCCGAGACGGTTGCGGTCCTGCCCTACGAGCAGTACCTCAGGCGCTTCCCGGCCTACCTGCAGCAGCTCACGATGGAGTCGAACGGCAAGCACGTCCGGCTCGACGGGGCCGCCGTCGACTACGCCACGGGGCCGATCTTCTGGGGCGAGCCGGGGACGAACGGGCAGCATTCCTTCTACCAGCTCATCCACCAGGGGACGCACCTGGTCCCCTGCGACCTGATCTTCTTCGCGCGCGGGCTGAACCCGCTCGGCGACCACCACGACCTGCTCGTCGCCAACGTCTTCGCGCAGGCCGAGGCGCTGGCGTTCGGCAAGACGGCCGACGAGGTCCGCGCCGAGGGGGTCCCCGAGCGCCTCGTCCCGCACAAGACGTTCGCGGGCAACCGGCCGACGAACGTGCTGATGGCCGAGCGCCTCGACCCGGAGACGCTCGGCAAGCTCATCGCCCTCTACGAGCACAGCGTCTTCACCCAGGGGACGATCTGGGGCATCGACTCCTTCGACCAGTGGGGGGTCGAGCTCGGCAAGACCCTCGCGAAGCGGATCGTCCCCGAGCTGCAGGCGGACGCCGAGGCCGACCTCGACCACGACAGCTCGACGAACGCGCTGATCCGCGAGTACCGCCGCCGGCGGGGTTGAGACCGGCCTCAGACGACCAGCAGCGCCGCGCCGAGGGCGCCGCCGAGGTCGCCGAGCGACGCGATCCGAAACGCGGGGGGCGCGTCGTCGTTGAAGAGGTTGCGCTCCATCCGCTCCCGTATCTGCGGCCCGAGGCGCTCGCCGAAGCGGACGCCGAGGCCGCCGCCGAGGATGACGATCTCGGGATCGATCAGGTTGACCGCGGAGGCGATCCCGGCGCCGAGCGCCTTCACCGCGCGGTCGAGCAGCTCGACGGTCATCTTGTCGCCGTGCTCGAGGGCGCGCTCCCAGATGCCGCTCGTCAGCCGCGGCTTGCCGTGCTTGACCATCAGCTTGAAGAGGTCGGTGTGGTGGCCGTCCTCGAGCCGGCGCCTCGCCTCCGCCTCCATCGCCGAGCGGCCGGCGTAGGCCTCGAGGCAGCCGTGGTTGCCGCACGGGCACTTGGCACCGTCGCGCTTGACGACCATGTGGCCGATCTCGCCGGCGGCGCCGCGACCATGCCAGGGCTTGCCGCCGAGGATCAGCCCGCCGCCGACCCCGGTACCCCAGAAGACGCCGAGAACGGAGTCGTGAGCGCGACCGGCGCCGAGCACGTACTCGGCGTTGGTGGCGACGCTGACGTCGTTTCCGACCGCGACCCGAGTTCCCAGCTCGGACGCGAGGGTGGCGCCGAGCGGGAAGCTGCCGCCCCAGTCGGGCAGGTTGCCGGCGTTGGCGACCGTGCCGGTGGCGAGATCGACGTCGCCGGGAGATCCGACCCCGACGCCGGCGAGTCCCGCCGGCTCGACCGCGGCCGCCGCGGCCGCCTCGCGCAGCGCCGCCGCCATCGCGTCGACGACCCCTCGCGGGCCGTTCTCGCGCGGGGTCGGGTGCCGCGACTGACCGGCGACCTCGTTGTCGCCGTCGACCACGATCGCCTGGATCTTCGTCCCGCCGAGGTCGATCCCGCCTCGCATCGTCGCGGCGCCGTTACCGCTCACCCGCCATCCCCGATGTCGCGGAGGAGCACCCGCGCCGGGGCGCCGTCGGTGTCGGTCAGCTTGATCGGCAGGCAGAGCAGCTCGTAGGGGCCGGGGTCGATCGCGCGCAGGTCGAGCCCCTCGAGCGCGACGATGCCGTTGCCGAGCAGATCGAGGTGAGCGTCGTGGTCTCCGATCGAGAGGTAGTCGATCCCGATCAGCCGGATGCCGCGCTCGCGGACCCAGGCGGCGCCGGCGCCGTCGAGGCGGACGAAGTCGTGTGTGAACTCCGGCAGCTCCCAGAGCCGCGAGTTCGGCGTCTTCATCAGTGCCCGCTCGGCCCCGGCGGGGATCCCCGCGGCCGCGAGCTCCGCGGGACCGATGGCGTCACCGGGCTCGGCGATCTCGACCACCTCGCAGCGGCCCAGCATCGCGTCGAGCGGCAGCGCGTCGACCCCGTTTCCGTCGTCGTAGAAGTGCAAGGACCCGTCGATGTGGGTGCCGGTGTGGACGCCCATCGTCAGCCGGCTGACGTTGGCGCCGTCGCCGCCGTCGATCGACAGCGCCCGCTCGACCTCGACCCCGGGGTTGCCGCGGTAGATGACCATGCCGGGATGGACCGGGACCGAGACGTCGTGCAGCGCCACGGCCACGAGACTATCCCGGAGCACCGCTGGATATCCCGCCGCGCCGTTATCGTCACGGTCGCCTTGCTCCCCGCCCCGGCAGCCAGCTCTAGATGAGCGACAGCTTCATCGGCGTCGACGTCGGCGGGACGAAGGTGGCGGTCGCCGTGCTCGCCGGCGGCGAGCTCTCCCACCAGGGCATGCAGCCGACGGCTGCCGAGGACGCCGATGCGCTGCTCGACGAGATCTGCGCCCTCGTCGAGTCGGTCCGCGACCCTGGCGCCCGCGCGGTCGGGGTCGGAGTCCCCTCGGTGATCGACTTCGATGCCGGCCGGATCCGCGCATCGGTCAACGTCCCCCTCGCCGACCTGCCCCTGCGCGAGCTGCTCGAGGAGCGGCTCGGCCTGCCCGCGTTCATCGACAACGACGCGAACCTCGCCGCCCTCGCCGAGGCCTGCGCCGACGGCGAGGTCGAGGTCGACGATCTGGTGATGCTGACGGTCGGGACCGGCGTCGGCGCCGGCATCGTCGCCGGCGGCCGCACCTATCGCGGCACCTCCGGGGCGGCGGCCGAGCTCGGCCACATGATCGTCGCCGCCGAGCTCGGGGGCGGCGCCCCCGAGGCGGGCAGCTTCCCGCAGGCGGCCTCGCTCGAGTCCCACGCGTCGGGCCGGGCGCTCGACCGCCTCGCCGACGCCGCGGCCGAGCGCCATCCCGACTCCGCGCTCGGCCGGCTCCGCGCCGAGGGGCGCGACGTCGATGGCCACGACGTCGTCAAGGCCGCCGAGGATGGAGATGCGGTCGCGATCGACCTCCTCCGCGTCCTCGGCGAGCGGCTCGGGATCGGCATCGCGAACGTGATCAACGCCTTCGACCCGGAGGTCGTCGCCGTCGGCGGCGGCGTCTCCAACGCCGGCGAGCTGCTGCTCGGGCCCGCGCGCCGGGTCGCCGAGGCCTACGTGCTGCCCGGCGTCGGGACGAGGACCGAGATCCGGCTCTCGCGGCACGGCCCGACGGCCGGCGTCCTCGGCGCCGCGCTGCTCGCGAAACTGGAGTTGAAACGACGGGAGGAACGAGGATGAGCGACGAGACAAAGGTCGAGCCGGCCCGCGACAGCGGCGTCACGGCGCAGGACGAGATCGCGATCGACACGATCCGGACGCTCGCGATGGACGCGGTCCAGAAGGCCAACTCGGGGCATCCGGGGACACCGATGGGCCTCGCCCCGCTCGGCTACGTCCTCTACGCGCAGGTGATGCGCCACAACCCACTCAACCCGCACTGGCCCGGCCGCGACCGGTTCGTGCTCAGCGCCGGGCACGCCTGCATGCTCCAGTACGCCTGCCTGCACCTGTCGGGCTACGACCTGACACTCGACGACATCAAGCAGTTCCGGCAATGGCAGAGCCGGACCCCAGGACACCCCGAGCTCGATCACACGGCAGGGGTCGAGGTCTCGACCGGCCCGCTCGGCCAGGGCTTCGCGAACTCGGTCGGCTTCGCGCTCGCCGAGGCCCACCTCGCCGCGACCTACAACCGTCCCGGCAACGAGATCATCGACCATCACACCTTCACGATCTGCAGCGACGGCGACATGGAGGAGGGGATCTCGAGCGAGGCCGCGTCGCTCGCGGGCTACCTCGGGCTCGGCAAGCTGATCGCGATCTACGACGACAACAAGATCACGATCGAGGGCTCGACCGACCTCGCCTACCACGACGACGTCGGCAAGCGGTTCGACTCCTACGGCTGGTCGGTGCACGAGCTCGAGATCGACTCGCCGCTGGAGCGGATCGAGGCGGCGCTCGAGGAGGCGAAGTCGATCACCGACCGGCCCTCGATGATCATCCTCCCCTCGCACATCGGCTTCGGCAGCCCCAACAAGCAGGACCACGCCTCCGCCCACGGCGCTCCGCTCGGCGCCGAGGAGGTGGCGCTGACCAAGGAGGCGCTCGGCTGGCCCTACGAGGAGCCGTTCACGATCCCGGACGAGGCCTACGCGGCGTTCGCGACGGCGCGCGAGCGCGGCGTCGCCGCCGAGGCCGCGTGGGACGAGCGCCTCGAGGCCTACGCGACCGAGCACCCCGACCTCGCGGCCGAGCTCGACCGGATCATCGGTCGCGGGGCGCCGACCCTGCCGCCGCGCTCGGATGCCCCGCGGTTCGAGGTCGGGGGCGATCCGGTCGCGACCCGATCGGCCTCCGGCAAGGCGCTGAACTGGCTCGCGCCGCGCGTTCCCGAGCTGATCGGCGGCTCCGCCGACCTCGCGCCCTCGACCTCGACCAACCTCGACGACTACCCGAGCGTCCGTCGCCACGACTTCGGCGGCCGCAACCTCCACTTCGGGATCCGCGAGCACGCGATGGGGGCGATCGTCAACGCGCTCGCGATCGAGGGGCTGCGCGCCTACGGCGCCACGTTCCTGGTCTTCAGCGACTACATGCGCGGCTCGATCCGGCTCGCGGCGATCATGGAGACGCCGTCGATCTTCGTCTACACCCACGACTCCATCGGGGTCGGCGAGGACGGCCCCACCCACCAGCCGGTCGAGCAGCTCGCGGCCCTGCGGGCGATGCCGAACCTCGACGTGATCAGGCCGGCCGACGCGAACGAGACGGTGCTGGCGTGGCTCTGGCTGCTCGGCGGCGAGCGCGGCCCGACCGCGCTCGCGCTCAGCCGCCAGAAGCTGCCGCTGCTCGATCCCGACGCGATCCCCGACGACGCGATCGAGCGCGGCGCCTACGTGCTCCGCGATTCGGCGGGGCAGCCCGACGTGATCCTGATCGGCACCGGCTCGGAGGTCTCGCTCTGCCTCGAAGCCGCCGACCTGCTCGCCGCCGACGGCGTCGCGGCCCGCGTGGTCTCGATGCCGTCGACGACCCGCTTCGCGGCGCAGGAGCAGTCCTACCGGGACGGGATCCTGCCGCCGGCGGTGAGCGCGCGCGTCTCGGTCGAGGCCGGCGCGACCTTCGGTTGGGAGCGCTGGGTCGGAGACGGCGGCTCCGCGTTCGGGATCGACCACTTCGGCGCCTCGGCGCCGGCGGCAGACGTCTTCGCGGGCTTCGGGTTCACCGCCGAGGCGGTCGCCGAGCGGGCGCGGGCGCTGATCGGAGGCGAGGGGTGAGGTTCGCCTGCGGCTTCGACCACGGCGGCCACCCGCTGCGCGAGACCGTCTTCGAGGCGCTGCGGCGCGACGGCCACGTCCCCGTCGACCTCGGGGCGAGCGAGCTCGATCCCGGTGACGACTACCCGGACTTCGCGCTCGCCGTCGTCCGCGCGATCCGCGCCGGCGACGCCGAGCGCGGCATCCTCGTCTGCGGCTCCGGCGCGGGCGTCGCGGTCGCCGCCACCAAGGTCGGGGGGATCCGCGCGGCGATGGCCCACGACACCTACACGGCGGCGCAGTGCGTCGAGCACGACGACTGCAACGTCCTCGCCCTCGGCGCCCGCGTGGTCGGCCCCGAGATCGCCGCCGAGCTGGTCGCCGCCTTCGCCAACGCCGTCTTCAGCGGCGAGGAGCGCCACGTCCGCCGCCTCGCCAAGGTCGACGCGATCGAGCGCGACGGGCTCGACGCGAGGCTGTGAGGCCGTGAGGCTGCCGGGACTCGCCCTGGCTCTGATCGCCTGCTGGGCGGCCACCGGCTGCGGCGAAGACGACGGTGCCCGGGAGCCTCCCGGGGCGGACCTGGGCGGCCGCACGTTCGTCTCGACGAAGGACTGGTCGGGAGACGGATCGTCGTTCTCGACTCCCGTGACCGTCACGTTCGAGGACGACGGCGGGCTGACCTGGAAGGCGGACTGCAACACGGCCGTCGCGGAGGTCGAGATCACCCGCGACCGCCTCGTCGTCGGCGCGATCGCCTCGACCGAGATCGGCTGCCCGCGTCGGCCGGCGGACCAGGACCGGGACCTCGTCGCCTTCTTCGGCTCCGATCCGGCCTGGGAGCTCGACGGCGACCGCCTGACGCTGTCCGGAGACGACGTCGAGGTCGCCCTCGAGGCGACGAACGGGGGCTGACCGCGGGTGCGCCCGGTGTCGTTGCGCGGCCCGCGATGCCTCCGCCGGCGGGTCAGGTCACCCGCTCGGCCCCGCAGTAGACGTTGACCCCGCCCGCCCGGGCGAAGCCGGCGAGGGTCATGCCGAGCTCGGCGGCCAGCTCGACGGCGAGCGAGGTCGGGGCGCCGACGCCGACGAGGATCGGGCAGCCGGCGACCGCCGCCTTCTGGACCAGCTCGAAGCCGAGCCGGCCGCTGACGCAGAGGACGCGGTCACGCAGGGGCACGGCGCCGTCGCGCAGCGCCCGGCCGATCACCTTGTCCATCGCGTTGTGGCGGCCGACGTCCTCGCGGGCGACGAGCAGCACGCCGGCCGGGTCGAAGAGGCCGGTGGCGTGGAGGCCGCCGGTCAGATCGAAGGCGGGCTGGCTGATCCGCTCGGGCAGCGACGCGAGGAGGCCCCGCGGGACCTGCGGGCCCGGGCTCGCCGCCGGGGCGTCGACCGCGACCTCCTCGATCGACCCGCGGCCGCAGATGCCGCAGGACGAGCTCGTGTAGAAGAGCCGCGACGCGGGGTCGCGGCGAAGCGGACCCGCGACCTCGATCACGTTCGCCGCGAGGTCCTGCGGCGGCCCGGAGGGCCGCGGTCCGTCGATCAGCCCCTCGCCGTGGAGGAAGCCGAGCGCCAGCTCCTCGTCGTGGCCCGGCGTCCGCATCGTCACCGCGAGCGGGCGCCCGTCGACCCGGATCTCGAGCGGCTCCTCGACGGCGACCTCGTCGGCGCCGCCGTCGCGCTCGATCCGCTTGTGCATGCGCGGGTCCAAGGCGCCTATATGTTTACCCGCCGATGGATGCCGGTGGCTCGCAGCGCAGGCGCGTCGTCGAGGCCTACTTCGACGGCTTCCGCCGCGGCGATCACGCTGCGATCCTCGCCTGCCTGACCGACGACGTCGTCTGGGACATCGTCGGCCACAAGCGCCTTCAGGGCAAGGCCGAGTTCGACGCCGAGATCGAGAGCGACCGGTTCGAGGGGCACCCGGAGCTCACCGTCGGAAGCCTCGTCGAGGAGGGCGACCGGCTCGTCGCGCTCGGGCGGGGGCTCGGCCGGCTGCGGGGCGGCGGCGAGCTCCGGTTCGCGTTCTGCACTGTGTTCGGGCTCACGGGGGCGGACGCGATCGCGGAGGTCACCTCCTACATCGTGCCGCTCGGCCCGGGCCCCGGCTAGCCGCGAGCGCGCCCGGCTAGCCTCCCTCGCGTGCTGCGCAAGCCGACGAAGCGGCCGACTCCGTCGAACTGGGCGAGCCTGAAGCCGTTCGGGATCGGCGAGCAGCGCCCGAACAACTTCTTCGAGGTCTTCCGCGCCGGGTGGGAGAACCGCGACAGCGCCGGCTACGCCTGGCGGGTGCTGAACGAGGGGGTCTGCGACGGCTGCGCGCTCGGCAGCAAGGGGCTCGCCGACTGGACGATCCCCGGGATCCACCTCTGCAACATCCGGCTGCGACTGCTGCGCCTGAACACGATGGGGCCGCTCGACCGATCCCGGCTCGCCGACGTCGCGGCGCTCGCGCATCTCACCTCGGCCGAGCTGCGCGAGCTCGGCCGGCTCCCGGAGCCGCTGCTCCGCCGCCACGGCGAGCCCGGCTTCGGTCCCGTCACCTGGGACGAGGCGCTGGGGCTTGCCGCGGAGCGGATCCGCGCCGCGGGGGCCGACCGCTGCGGCTTCTACCTGACGAGCCGCGGGATGTCGAACGAGAGCTACTACGCCGCCCAGAAGGCGGCCCGGGCGATCGGCACGAACTCGGTCGACAACGCGGCCCGGGTCTGTCACTCGCCGAGCACGTTCGCGCTCAAGGACGCGCTCGGCGTCGCCGCCACGACCTGCTCCTACTCGGACTGGATCGGCACCGACGTGATCGTCTTCATCGGCTCGAACGCCGCCAACAACCAGCCGGTGACGATGAAGTACCTCCACGTCGCCAAGAAGGCCGGGACGAAGGTGATCGTCGTCAACCCGTTCCGCGAGCCCGGGATGGAGCGCTACTGGGTCCCCTCGAAGCCGGAGAGCGCGCTGTTCGGGACGAGGATCGCCGACGAGCACTTCGCGGTCGCGACCGGCGGCGACATCGGCTTCCTCGTCGGCGCCCTCAAGCACATGATCGCTACCGGCGGCGTCGATGAGCGCTTCATCGCCGCGCACACGGAGGGGTTCGACGCGGTCCGCGAGGTCGCGGCGGCGGCGGGCTGGGGGGACCTCGAGGCGGTCTCCGGGACCACCCGCGATCGGATGGCGGCCTTCGCGGACCTGCTCGCCGGCGCCGGCAGCGGGATCGTCGTCTGGAGCATGGGGGTGACCCAGCACGAGCGCGGCGAGGACAACGTCCGCGCGATCGTCAACCTGGCGCTGGCGCGCGGCTGGGTCGGCCGCGAGGGTTGCGGGCTGATGCCGATCCGCGGCCACTCGGGCGTCCAGGGCGGTGCCGAGATGGGCTGCTACTCGACGGCGTTCCCCGGCGGCGCCGAGGTCAACGCGGAGAGCGCCGCGGCGCTCGGCGAGCGCTGGGGGTTCGGGGTGCCGGACCGGCCGGGGCTGACGGCGCCGGCGATGCTCGACGCGGCCGGGCGTGGCGAGCTCGACGTCCTGTTCGCTGCCGGCGGCAACTTCCGCGAGGTCCTGCCCGACCCCGATGCCGTGACGGCCGCGCTCGGGCGGATCCCGCTGCGCGTGCACATGGACATCGTCGCCTCCTCGCAGATGCTGGTCGATCCGCCGCCGGGTGGCGCGGTCCTCGTGCTCCCGGCCGAGACACGGTATGAGGCGCGCGGCGGCGTCACCGAGACGAGCACCGAGCGGCGGGTGATCTTCAGCCCCGCGGTCGGGCCCGGCCGGATCCCGGAGGCCCGCTCCGAGTGGGAGGTCTTCGGCGAGCTCGCCGCCCGCGTCCGCCCCGAGCTCGCCGACCGCGTCCGCTTCGCCGACACCGCGGCGATCCGCGCCGAGATCGCGCGCACCGTTCCCCGCTACGAGCCGATCGCCGGGCTGCGCGCCGCCGGCGACTCGTTCCAGTACGGCGGCCCGCACCTGCCGGCCGGGACCGACTTCCCGACCGCCAGCGGCCGCGCCCGTTTCGTCGCCGTCGCGGTGCCCGACCCGGTGGCGGCCGACGGCCTCTTCGCGGTCTCGACCCGGCGCGGCAAGCAGTTCAACTCGATGGTGCAGGAGCGCTCCGACGCGCTCACCGGGGCCGTCCGCGAGGCGGTCCTGATCGCGCCCGCCGATGCCGAGCGGCTCGGCGTCGGCGACGGCGACCGGGTGCTCCTGCGAAGCGGCCACGGCGAGCTCTCCTGCACGGTCATGACGGCGCCGCTCGCGCCCGGGAACCTCCAGGTGCACTGGCCCGAGGGCAACGTGCTGCTCGGCGAGCGGCGCTCGCCCGAGGCCGACATCCCCGACTACAACTCGCGCGTGGAGGTCGTCCCGCTCTAGCCGGGGTCGGCCGTGGGCCCCGGGGGCGGGCCGGGATCGGCGAGCAGCGTCTCGACCCGGGCCAGGTCGTCGCGGTCGTTGACGTTGGCGAGGAACCTCCGCGGGTCGCCGAAGCCGCGGAGCTCGGCGCCGGCGATCGCCTCGGCTCCGAGCTCGACCGCCAGACGCCGCAGCGGGGCGGACGTCTCGAGCCAGGCCCGCAGGCGGGGCAGGAGCTCCGGCCCGTAGCGGGCGATCAGCGGCTGCGGGCCGGGATCGGTGGGCACGATGAGCGGGTCCTCGCGGGCGGCGAGGGCGGCGATCAGCGCCGCCGGCACCAGCGGCAGGTCGCAGGCCACGACCACGACCGGTTCGCCGAGATGCTCGAGCGCGGCGATGATCCCGGTCAGCGGGTGGGCCGGCTCGGCCGGCTCGAGCAGGAGCTCGCAGTCGAGCGGCGGCAGCTCCGAATCGGGCTTGGCGACCACCAGCGGCTCCAGCCCCGCCTCGCGGGCGGCCGCGATCGGGTAGGCGATCAGCGGCCGGCCCGCCAGCTCGATCCCGGCCTTCAGCCCGCCGATCCTGCTGCCGCGCCCGCCCGCCAGGATCGCCGCGCGCCTCGCCCTCATCGCCACCAGTTTCGCAGCGATCGGCGATGATCCGCCGATGGCCCTGACCGACATCGAGACAGCTCGCGCGCTCGTGCTCGACCGCACCGGCCCGACCGGCCGCGAGGAGCGTCTTGCCCTGCCCGGTGAGATGGCGCAGCAGTTCGCGCATCGCCACGATGCCCGCCGGGTCGAACCCGTTGGCGGGCTCGTCGAGCAGCAGCAGCTCCGGGTCGGACAGGAGCGCGAGCGCGATGCCGAGGCGCTGGCGCATGCCCAGGGAGTACGTTCGCACCTTGTCCTTGGCGCGGTCCGTCAGCCCGACCGCCTCCAGCACCTCGTCCGGGCGCGAGTGAGCGGCGGCGGGCCCCGTGGCCCCGAACACCCGCAGGATGTCGCGGCCCGACAGGTACGGATAGAACGCGGGGGTCT
>CAZTGN010000021.1:0-18312 GCA_964613275.1 uncultured Conexibacter sp.
ACCACCAGGGCCTGGTGGTGATCGTGGGAGAGGGGCGTCAGCTCGGCGCTGCGCTTCACGAATCGCCGACGTCGAAACGCGCCGCGGCGCTGGCCGGGCGGGCGGGCCGGGTCGTCCGCGACGTCCGCGTGCGGTAGAGGATCGGGCTGCGGCGCAGGTAGTCGACCGGGATGCTCCAGACGTGGACGAGGCGGCTGAACGGCCAGAACGCGTACAGGAACCAGACCAGGGTGACGTGGAGCTGGAAGATGAGGCTGACGTGCTCGCCGACCATCGACTCCGGGCTCGGGTTGAAGACCAGCAGGTTGCGGAACCACGGGCCGACCGACTCGCGGTAGTTGACCGAGTCGCCGAGGTTGGTCAGGGTCGCGAGCATCCCGGTGATGATCCCGAGCGCGAGCAGCGCGAAGACGACGATGTCGGCATGGGTCGTCGTCACCCGCACGCGCGCGTAGCGGATGCGCCGGTAGACGAGCGCCGCGAAGCCGACGCAGACCGCCGTGCCGGCGCTGACGCCCCCGATCACCGCGATCACGTGGTAGGCCGAGTCGCTGAGCCCGACCGCCTCCGTCCACGACTGCGGCACGAGGATGCCGAGCACGTGGCCGCCGATCGCGGCGAGGACGCCGAGGTGGAAGACGTTGCTCGCGTACTTGAGGACGCGGCTCTCGAGCAGCTGGGTCGAGCGGGCTCCCCAGCCGTACTGGTCGGTCCGGTAGCGCCACCAGGTGCCGACGATGAAGACCGCGATCGCCGCGTAGGGAAGGATTCCGTAGAGCAGCAGCGGGCCCTGGCTCATCGCGTAACCTCGCGGCCGCCGACGAGCGGGCGGGCGATGCCGGGATCGCCGTCGGGCATCACCTCGGGCGGGGCGAACGGCTCGAGCCCGACCTCCTCGGCCGGCGGCCCGGACTTGGCGAGCGCGCGGATCCGGCTCAGCTTGCGCGAGCTGAGCCGGCCGAGGCAGGCGGCGACGGCATCGAGCGCCGCCGCGAACGGACTCCCCTCGCGGCGCAGGCCGGCGCGGATCAGCTCGATCGAGACGCGGTGGTCCTCGAGCAGGTCGAGGCCGCGCGAGTCCGGCGCGATCGCCGCGAACTCGAGCATCATCGGCAGGAAGTCGGGCAGCTCGTCACCCGGCGGCTCGACCCCCGCGGCCCGGTAGGCGTCCTTGAGCTGGAGCATCGCCATCCCGCGCTGGCGCCGGTCGCCGTGGACGTGATAGGTGAGGTGCAGGCTGCACTGCTTGGCGAAATCGAAGGCATCGACGTAGTCGCGCTGCAGCTCCCCGAGCGGCCGCGCCGCGTACCAGGCGCAGAGCTCACGCAGCTCGCGCGCGGCCCGGTCGGGGCCGGGGCCGATCTCGACCTCCGCGACCGCCGCCGCGGCCTCGCGCGAGGACTCGTCCGGGTACTGGAGCAGCAGCGACGCGAGCTGCAGCGGGTGGACGCGCTCACTCATCGCTGCCGCCGTTGCGGCGGACGAGCCGCTCGCGGAGGTCGAAACGGGCGACGGCGGCAGCTTCCTCGGTGCTCGCGAGCGTGTCCTCGGTGCTCGCCGTGACGTCGCCGGTGACCGAGCAGCCCGCGAAGTCGACCCCGTTGGTGCCCTGCATGCCGAACGGATCGGGAGCGTCCTCGCCGTGGCGCCGCGGGATCACGTAGCGGTCGTCGTAGTCGCCGATCGCGACCATCTGGAACATGTCCTCGATCTCCGACGGCTCCATGCCGACGTCGCGGGCGATCTGGGCATCGACGCGCCCGTCGACGTTCGCCGCCCGCATGAACCGCCGCATCGCCGCCAACCGCGAGAGCGAGCGCCGGACCGGCTCGGGGTCGCCGGCGGCGAGGAAGCCGGCCAGGTACTCGACCGGGATCCGCAGCTCGTCGACGGCGGCGAACAGCCGGTCGGGGTCGAGCTCGCCGCCCCGCTCGTCGACCAGCGACTCGACCGGCGAGAGCGGCGGCACGTACCAGACCATCGGCATCGTCCGATACTCGGGGTGGAGCGGCAGCGCGATCCGCCAGCGCTTGCACATCGCATAGACCGGCGATCGCCGGGCCGCCTCGAGCCAGTCGGGAGCGATCCCGTCCCGCAGCGCCTGCTCGCGGACCTCCGGGTCCTCGGGGTCGAGCATCAGGTCGAGCTGGGCGTCGAGCAGGTCGTGCTCGTCGGGGACCGACGCCGCCGCCTCGACCCGATCGGTGTCGATCAGGACGATGCCGACGTGACGGAGGCGGCCGACGCACGTCTCCGAGCAGACGGTCGGCAGGCCGGCCTCGATCCGCGGGTAGCAGAAGTTGCACTTCTCGGCCTTGCCCGTGTTCCAGTTGAAGTAGACCTTCTTGTAGGGGCAGCCGGAGACGCAGAAGCGCCACGAGCGGCAGGCCTCCTGGTCGACGAGGACGATGCCGTCCTCCTCGCGCTTGTACATCGCCCCCGACGGGCAGGAGGCGACGCAGGAGGGGTTGATGCAGTGCTCGCAGATCCGCGGCAGGTACATCATGAACGCCTTCTCGAACTCGATCCTGACCTTGTCCTCGAGCTCGCGCCGGTTCGGGTCGCCGCTCGCCGAGACCCTCGAGGCGGCGAGGTCGTCGTCCCAGTTCGGCCCCCACTGCAGGTCGAGATCCTCGCCGGTGACCTGCGACTTCGGGCGCGCGACCGGCTGCGTGGCGCTCACCGGGGCGCTGATCAGGTGCTCGTAGTCGTACGTCCAGGGCTCGTAGTAGTCGTCGAGCGTCGGCAGGTTCGGGTTCCAGAAGATGCTGGCGAGCCGCTTCAGGCGCCCGCCCGACTTCAGCTGCAGCCGGCCCTTGCCGTCGAGCGTCCAGCCGCCGTTCCAGCGCTCCTGGTCCTCGTAGTCGCGCGGGTAGCCGCGCCCGGGCTTGGTCTCGACGTTGTTGAACCAGACGTACTCGGTGCCGGGGCGGTTCGTCCAGACGTTCTTGCAGGTGACCGAGCAGGTGTGACAGCCGATGCACTTGTCGAGGTTCATCACCATCCCGACCTGGGCCCGGATCTTCATCGGTACTCGACCTCGCTCTTGCGCTTGCGGACGAGGATGAAGAAGTCGCGCTGCGGCCCGGTCGGCCCGTAGTAGTTGAAGCTCCAGGAGAGCTGCGCGTAGCCGCCGATCATGTGCGAGGGCTTCATCGTGATCCGGGTCAGCGAGTTGTCGGTGCCGCCGCGAGCGCCGGAGAGCTCGGAGACGGGGACGTTGATGTGCCGATCCTGCGAGTGGTAGAAGAGCGCGACCCCGGGCGGGATCCGGTGCGAGACGGCGGCGCGGCAGGCGACGACGCCGTGCTTGTTGTAGACCTCGAGCCAGTCGTTGTCGGCGACGTCGATCTTGTCGGCGTCCTCCTGCGACAGCCACATCACCGGGCCGCCGCGGAACAGGGTCAGCATCAGCAGGTTGTCCTGGTACTCGGAGTGGATCGACCACTTCGAGTGCGGGGTCAGGTAGCGGACCTTGACCTCGACGCCGTCGCCGGGCTCGAAGCCGCCGCCGACGCCGACCAGCTGGCCGGTGTCGACCGGCGGCCGGTAGGCCGGCAGGCCCTCGCCGAGGTCGAGCATCCAGGCGTGGTCGACGAAGAGCTGCTGGCGCCCGGTCAGCGTCCGCCACGGGATCATCAGCTCGACGTTGGCCGTGAACGGCGAGTAGCGGCGCTCGCGCGACTCGAGCCCCGACCACTCGGCCGAGGCGATCACCTTGCGCGGCTGCACGTCGATCTCGCCGAAGGTGAGCCGGTCGTCGGCGCGATCCCCGGGGACGTGGGCGAGCTCGAGGCCGGTCTGCTGCTCGAGGGCGCGGAAGCTCTCGACCGCGAGGCGCCCGTTCGTCGTCCCCGAGAGCGCCAGGATCGCCTCGCAGGCATCGACGTCGCGGCGCAGCGACGGACGCCCGTCGGCGGGGCCGCCGCCGTTCGAGCGGCCGTTGCGGCGAGCGAGCTCCGCGACCTCGGGCTCCGGCTTCCAGCCGACGCCCTTGGCGCCGATCCCGGCCTTCTCGACGAGCGGCCCGAGCGCGTGCATCTTCTCGTGGACGGCCGTGAAGTCGCGCTCGACCGCCACCAGGTTCGGCATCGTCTTGCCCGGGACCGGCTCGCACTCGCCGGCCTTCCAGTCGCGGACCTCGCCGAGCGGCTGGGCGAGCTCGGCGGGCGTGTCGTGCAAGAGCGACGCCGCGACGATGTCGGTCCGGGTGCCGAGGTGCTTGGCGGCGAGGCGGCTGAACTCCTCGGCGATGATCCCGAACGCGTCCCAGTCGCTGCGCGACTCCCACGGCGGCTGGATCGCCGGGTTGAACGGATGCACGAACGGGTGCAGGTCGGTGCTCGAGATGTCGTGCTTCTCGTACCAGGTGGCGGCGGGGAGGACGACGTCGGAGTAGAGGGCGGAGCCGTTCATCCGGAAGTCGAGCGTCGTGAACAGGTCGAGCTTGCCGACCGGGGCCTCGTCCCGCCACTCGACCTCATCGGGCCGGTGCTCCGGCTCCGACTCGTCGCAGCGCACCGCCGCGTCGGGGACGCCGAGCAGGTGCTTGAGGAAGTACTCGTGCCCCTTGCTCGAGGAGCCGAGCAGGTTGGCGCGCCACAGCGACAGGACCCGCGGGAAGTTCGCCGGGTCGTCGGGGTCCTCGCAGGCGAACCGGAGCCGATCGGCCTCGAGCTCGGAGACGACGTGCTCGGCGGGCTCGACGCCCGCCTGCTTCGCCTCGTCGGCGAGGTCGAGCGGGTTGCGGTTGAAGGTCGGATAGGAGGGCAGCCAGCCGAGCCGGGCGGCGAGGGCGTGGCAGTCGGCGGTGTGGCGGTCGCCGAGGGCGCCGTTGCCGGCCGGTGAGGTGAACTCCTCGGCGCCGAAGGACTCGTAGCGCCACTGGTCGGTCGCCAGATACCAGAACGGGGTCGTCGGCTGCTGGCGCGGCGGCCGCGACCAGTCGAGCGCGAATGCGACCGTCGACCAGCCGGTGATCGGTCGCACCTTCTCCTGGCCGACGTAGTGGGCCCAACCGCCGCCGTTGACGCCCTGACAGCCGCAGAACAGCAGCAGCGCCAGCATCGTCCGGTAGGTCTGGTCGGAGTGGAACCAGTGGTTGGTGCCGGCGCCCATCACGATCATCGAGCGCCCTCCGGTGCGCTCGGCGTTGTCGGCGAACTCGCGCGCGATCCGGATGCAGAGGCCGGCGTCGACGCCGGTGATCTCCTCCTGCCAGGCCGGGGTCGAGGCCGCGGAGACGTCGTCGTAGCCGCCCGGCCACTCGCCCGGCAGGCCCTCGCGGGCGACGCCGTACTGGGCGAAGGCGAGGTCGAGCACCGTGGTCACGAGGCGATCGCCGACCCGCTTGGCGGGGACGCCGCGGCGGATCGTCGTCCCGCCCTCGGTCTCGCCGCCGTCGAAGCGGGGCAGCAGCACCTCGACCGCCCGGTCGTGGTCGCCGAGCAGGGTCAGCGCCGGATCGACATCATCGAGGTTGAGGTTCCAGCGGCCGGCGCCCTCCTCGCCCCAGCGGTATCCGATCGACCCGCTCGGCACGACCGCCTCGCCGCGGGCCCGGTCGTAGACGACGGTCTTCCACTCCGCGTTCTCGCTCTCCTCGCCGAGGTCGGACGCCCGCAGGAAGCGCCCGGCTCCCCAGGTTCCATCGGGGCGCTCCTCGAGCGTCACCAGCATCGGCATGTCGGTGTAGCGGCGGGCGTAGTCGCGGAAGTAGGGGACCTCGCGCTCGGCGTAGCACTCCTTCAGGATCACGTGGCCCATCGCCATCGCGAGGGCGCCGTCGGTGCCGGCGGTGGCGGGCAGCCAGTGGTCGGCGAACTTCGTGTGCCCGGCGTAGTCGGGGGAGACGACGATCACCTTCTGGCCCTTGTAGCGGGACTCGGTGAGGAAGTGGGCGTCGGGCGTCCGCGTCTGCGGGATGTTCGAGCCCCAGAGGATGATGTAGGAGGAGTTCCACCAGTCGGCGGACTCGGGGACGTCGGTCTGATCGCCCCAGACCTGCGGCGAGGACGGCGGCAGGTCGGCGTACCAGTCGTAGAAGGACAGGCAGACGCCGCCGATCAGCGACAGGAAGCGGGCCCCGGAGGAGTGCGAGACCATCGACATCGCCGGGATCGGCGTGAAGCCGGCGGTCCGATCGGGGCCGTAGCGACGGGTCGTGTAGACGTGGGCGGCGGCGATCAGCTCGGCCGCCTCCTGCCAGGTCGCGCGCATGAACCCGCCCTTGCCGCGCTGCGACTTGTAGGCGCGGGCGCGCTCGGGGTCCTCGACGATCGACTCCCAGGCCTCGACCGCGTCGGCGCCGCCCGCCTTCGCCTCGCGGTACATCTCGAGCAGGACGCCGCGCACGTAGGGGTGCTTGGGCCGCATCGGCGAGTAGACGTACCAGGAGAACGAGGCGCCGCGGGGGCACCCGCGCGGCTCGTAGTCGGGGGTGTCGCGGCCGTTGGTCGGGTAGTCGGTCTGCTGCGTCTCCCAGGTGACGAGGCCGTCCTTGACGTGGATCTTCCACGAGCACGACCCGGTGCAGTTGACGCCGTGGGTCGAGCGGACGACGCGGTCGTGCTGCCAGCGGTTCCGGTAGGCGCGCTCCCAGTCGCGGGCGTAGGTCGAGACCTCGTTCCACCCGTCGGCCGAGCGCGTGCTCGGCCCGAAGAACTGGCGGGCGCGCAGGCGCGCGCGACCCTCGCTCACGAGGCGGGGGACGGGCCGGGTCGTGGCGGCTCGCCCTTCCGGGTTCGCGGCCTCGAGGTCGCGGAGCGGGATTCGGCGGCGGGGCTCATCGCTCGGACCATCCTACAAACACCCGCCGCGGGTCACCGTGGGCGCGGCGGCGCCCTCGGCCCTCCGCGGGCCGCTGTCGATCGCCAGTCAGCTCGGCACCGCGCCCTGTTCGTCCGGCTCCCGCGCCGAGCGGACCTCGAGCAGCGTCAGGCCAACGCACGTCCAGGCGAACGCGACGAGCAGGACGAAGCCGATCGTGAACTCGCCGGTCGCGTCCTTGAAGATGCCGAGCAGCAGCGGCGGGAAGAACCCGCCGAGCCCGCCGGCGGCGCCGATGATGCCGGTCGCGGCGCCGGTCGCGTTCGGGTAGAAGGCCGGCACCATCTTGAACACCGCGCCGTTGCCGGCGCCGAGGAAGGCGGCCATCGTCAGACAGAGGATCGTGACCGGGACCATCGACGGGTCGGTCGCCTGCCAGGAGAGCCCGATCGCATCGATCCCGACCCCGATGAACGCGACGACGAGGACCCGCGTTCCGCCGACCCGGTCGGCGAGGACGCCCCCGATCGGGCGGGCGGCGGTGGCGAGCACCGTGAAGCCGGCGGCCCGCAGGCCGGCGTCGGTGAGCGACAGGTCGAACCAGTCGGTGAGGAGCTTCGGCAGGTAGATCGCCATCGCGACGAAGCCGCCGAAGGTGACGAAGTAGAAGAGCGAGAGCCGGTAGAGGTCCCAGCCGGACCTCAGCACCTCGCCGTAGGGCTGCTTCTTCGGCTTGCGCCCGGGGACGTTGCGGGCGAGGCTCCACCAGATCAGCGCGTAGACGGCGATCACCGCGGCGAACACCAGGCCGGCGACCTCCTGGCCGGCCGAATCGCGGATCGCCGGCACCGAGAACGCGGCGACGGCGGTGCCGATGTTCCCGACCCCGTAGACGCCGAGCGCCCAGCCCTGCCGCTTCGGCGGCGTCCACTCGGCGACGAACGGGATCCCGACCGCGAAGCTGGCGCCGGTGACTCCGAGCAGCAGGCCGGCCCCGAGCAGCGCCGCGTAGCTCGACGCGAATCCGACGAGCACCGCCGCGAGCGCCGTGTAGACGAGCATGAACCCGAACACCTTGTGGCCGCCGATGCGATCGGTGAGCACGCCGAACGGGAGCCGCAGCAGCGACCCGAGCACGACCGGGATCGCGATCATGATCGACGTCTGGGTGTCCGACAGCCCGAGCTCGTCCTGGATGTCGGGGGCGATCGGCGCGATCATCCCCCAGGCCGAGAAGCAGAGGGCGAAGGCGATCGTCGCCAGCGCCAGGTTGCGGGCGCTGCCCGCGGGTCCGCCCGACTCGGGCTGCGGGAGTGATCCGGTTGCGGCTTCCATGGATTGCGCGTGAGCCTCGCACAGTCGCTGGCCGCGGATCTCCGTAGGGCCTACGGGACGGGAATCAGCTTTCCCCTGTGATGGTCCGTAGTCTCCCGCCCCGGATGGACCGGGCGACGGCGGGATCTTCGCGATGAGCGCGGGCGGTGACGATGCCCACGGCGAGAGCGCCGGAGCGATCCTCGCCGCGTTCCTCGCCAACATGGGGATCGCGGCGACGAAGCTCGTCGGCTTTCTGATCACCGGGTCCTCGTCGCTTCTGGCCGAGTCGATCCACAGCGTCGCCGACTCCTCCAACCAGGGCCTCCTGTTCCTCGGCGGCAAGCGCGCGCGGCGCCCGGCGACGGCTCTGCACCCGTTCGGGTTCGGCCGCAGCCGCTACTTCTGGTCGTTCGTGGTCGCGATCGTGCTGTTCAGCGCCGGCGGCCTGTTCGCCCTCTACGAGGGCTGGCACAAGATCAGCCACCCCGAGGAGATCGACTCCCCACAGGTCGCGATCGCGATCCTGCTCGCGGCGATCGGCTTCGAGAGCTTCGCGCTGCGGACCGCGGTCCGCCACGCGCGCCCGTTTCGCGGCGAGCGCGGCTGGCTCGCCTACATCCGCCGCTCGCGCAGCCCCGAGCTGCCGGTGCTGCTGGTCGAGGACAGCGCCGCGCTCGCCGGGCTCTCGTTCGCGCTCCTCGGGGTCGTCCTCGCGACCGTGACCGGCGAGCCCGTATTCGACGGCATCGGCACGCTCGCGATCGGGGCGCTGCTCGTCGCCGTCGGCATCTTCCTCGCGATCGAGATGCAGAGCCTGCTCCTCGGCGAGGCCGGGGTGCCGGAGCATCAGGCTGCGATCGCGGCGATCGCGGGCGCCGCACCCGGGATCCGGGAGGTCGTCCACATGCGGACCCAGCACCTCAGCCCCGACGACCTCCTCGTCGCCCTCAAGGTCGACTTCGAGGCGGAGATGTCGGCGGCGGAGGCGGGCGAGGTGATCAATGCCTGCGAGGCGGAGATCCGCGCCGCCGTGCCGATCGCCACCCGCATCTACATCGAGCCCGCGGCGGCGAGCGACGCGCCGACCGCCGGCGACTGAGCGCCCCGGTGCGGCGCCGCGTCCGTCCGCTCGCAATAGAGTCGGGCCGAGGATGAGCCGACCGGCCGCAACAGGGCGCTTCCGCGGGGCCCTCGCCGCCGCCCTCGCCGTCCTCGCGACGGCGCTGGCCGCGACGCCGGCGCCGGCGGCGCTGACGAAGTCCGAGCGGGTGCTCGAGAACCGCCTCGATGCCCTCGTCCGGCTCGACGGCGGCCCGCCCGGGGCGTCGGTCCTGCTCTCTCGCGGTCGCCACCGGAAGCTGCTTCGCGCCGGGGTCGCCGACCTCGCGACCGGCACGCCGTTCCGCCGCCGCATGCACATGCGGATCGCCAGCGTCTCGAAGGCCTTCAGCGGCGCCGTCGCGCTGCGGCTCGTCGACCGCGGCAGGCTGGCGCTCGACGACACGATCGGCGAACGACTGCCGGGGCTGCCGGCGTCGTGGTCGGAGGTGACCCTGCGGCAGGCCCTCGGCCACACCGGCGGCCTGCCGAGCTACACGAAGAGCCAGTCCTTCCTCGACCACTTCGCCGCCAACCTGAGGACGCCGATCACGGACCCGGAGATCATCGGGTTCATCGCCGACGAGCCGCTCGAGTTCCCGGCCGGGTCCCGCTACGAGTACTCGAACACCGACAACATCGTCATCGCGATGATGGCCGAGGCCGCGACCGGCACGAGCTACGTGCGCCTCCTGCGCCGGCTCGTCACCGGGCCGCTCGGCCTCGGGAGCACGGAGCTGCCCCGCGGCTGGCGGCTGCCGCGGCCGCGGATCGACGGCTACGAGACGCTCCCCGCCGTCGAGAACCTGACGACCTGCTGCGCGATGTCGTACGTGAGCGCCTCCGGCGGGATCTACTCGACCCCGGCCGAGCTGACCCGGTTCACCCGCGCATACGTCGGCGGCGAGCTCTTCGGTCGCGTCCAGCGCCGCGCCCAGTTCGACTTCCGACGCGGGGCCGGCTCGGAGCCGCCCGGCCCCGGCGAGCAGTCGGGAGGGCTCGCCCTGTTCCGCTACCGCACCCGGTGCGGGACCGTCTTCGGCCACAGCGGCAACTTCCCCGGCTACACCCAGTTCACGGTCGCGACCCGCAACGGACGTCGCGGGCTGACGTTCACCGTCAACCGCCAGCTCGCTCCCGATGCCCCCGGCGAGCTCGCCCCGAACGTGTTCCGGACCCTGCGCCGTGACTACGGCCGCGCGGTCTGCACGCTGCTCGACGGCCGCTGAGGGAGCTCGCGGCCCTCAGCGCTCGATCGGGCCGGGCAGCAGGAAGGGATAGGGGCGGCCGGTGCGCAGCCGCCAGGCGCGATCGAGCCGCCGCAGCCTCAGCAGCAGCGCCCACAGGCGTGCGTCGGAGCGGTAGTAGCCGTGCACCCGGCGCTCGGTCAAGGGCTCGGCGAGGTGCCGGTTGGCGGCGGCGAGGAACGCGGGCAGCCAGGGCTCGAGCCGCTCCTTGATCAGGTTGCCGGTCAGATCCTCGTAGACGCTTCGCAGGTCGCGATAGCCGTCGAGGATCCGCGGCGCGATGAAGCGGCGCAGGGGCGGTCGAAGGATCGCCGGGTAGGCCTGGGCGAGGGGTCCGATGTCGAGGCGGGACGATCCGCGCTCGTCCCAGTGCAGCGGGGTCGAGACGTCGATGTAGGTGAGCCGGCCGTCCTCCCAGGTCCAGTTCGCGAGCTGCGCGTCGAGGCCGAGCCGGGGCGAGACCGCGGTCGCGGCCGCGTCGACGATCGCCGCGACGAGCGGATGTCCGTCCGCGGGATCGGTCCGGTGGAGGACGGCGGGGGCGAGCGTCGCGGCGGGCAGGATCGGCTGGACGACGTAGCCGACGACGGACCCGTCGCCGTGGTCGACGCCGCGCATCTCGGTCGCGACGACCGCGATCCCGACGGTGCCGAGCCGCTCGACGTAGTCGTCGATCGAGCGCCGGTAGGACTCGAAGCCGGCGCGCGAGTCGAACGCCGGCATCCGCTTGCAGGCGAACCGCGGCGCCTCGGCCGGCCAGCCGAGGACGAGCGAGATCTCGCCGTAGCCGAGCACCGGCAGCTCCTCCTCGCGACCCGCCGCGAGCGCCTCGTCGACGAGCGAGTCGAGCGCCTCGAGCTCGCCGTCGCCGAGCTCGGCGGAGCTCATGCCAGGGCGTCGCGGACCGCGGCCGCGATCTCGTCGACCTCGGCCTCGGTGACGATCAGCGGCGGCTTGAACTGCGTGACGGAGTGGTCGTGCTCGGCGTAGACCGCGAAGACGCCGGCGTCGATCAGCCGCTTGGCGGCCATGACTCCGCCCTGCTCCTCCGTGAACGCGAAGCCCATCGTCAGCCCGTAGCGGCGCAGCGTGAACGGCATCGCGGCGAGGGCCTCCTCGAAGCGGCGCCCGAGCCGCTCGACGCCGTCGAGGAAGCCCGGCTCGGCGATCTCGTCCATCACCGCCGAGGCGGCGACGCAGCCGATCTCGGCGCCCCCGAACGTCGAGACGTAGGCGAACGGCCGCGTGTCGAAGAACTCCTCCAGCTCGGGTCGGAGCAGGACCGCGCTGACCGGGTAGATCCCGCCGCCGAGCCCCTTGCCGGTGATGAGCATGTCGGGCTCGACCCCCTGCTGCTCGTAGTACCAGCGGCTGCCGGTCCGACCGAGGCCGGTCTGGACCTCGTCGAGGATGAGCAGCGCCCCGGCGTCGCGAGCGGCATCGGCGACGGCCGCCAGATAACCGGGCGCGGGCTCAGGGAACCCGAGCGTCGCCGGGATCGACTCGAGGATCACGGCGGCGGTGTCGACGCCGATCGCCGCCCGCATCGCGTCCGGGTCGTTGTAGGGGACGTGGGTGAACCCCTGCGGCGGGTAGCCGAACGGGTCGAACCAGCGCGGGTCGCTGGCGGCGAGCGCGAATCCGCTGAGGCCGTGGTAGGCGCCGGCGGCGGCGACGACTCCGAGGCGCCCGGTACGGGCGCGGGCCAGCCGCAGGGCCAGGTCGACCGACTCGGTGCCCGAGGGCGTGAAGACGGCGAACGGGAGCGCGTCGTCGGTGCTCGCGGAGAGCTGCCCCGCCAGGCGCGCCCGCCAACCGCTGATCAGGTGGTGGTTGCCGACGTCGAGGTGGTCGAGCCCCTCCTTGACGGCGGCGACGACGCGCGGGTGGCGGTGTCCGAGGTTGAAGACGCCGCCGTTGCAGTGGCAGTTCCAGTACCAGCGGCCGCTGTAGGCGTCCTCGAAGCGGGCGCCCTCCCGCTCGCCGATGACGATGTCGACGCCGATCCCCTCGAGCGCCCGCACCTTGCCGCGGTTGACGTGGGCGGCGAACGCCGCGCTCGCCTCACCGCGACTCGGATAGGGCTGGGCGGGCTCGGACCCGTGCTCTGCGGGCTGATCGCTGATCCTGGGGCTCCTTTCGCTCGCGCCCGCAAAGCTAGCGGACCGGCGCGGGCCCGAGCGTGATCTTCGTCGCCGAGGCCGTGCGGCGGGCGCCGCGCGCTCAGCCGGGGCCGGCCCGCGCCCGCGCCGGCTCCTCGCCGAGCAGCTCGCGGGCGGCGCGGAGGCCGCTGCGGAGCGCGCCCTCCATCGTGCCCGTCCACTCCGGCTCGGCCGTGTGCTCGCCCGCGAAGATCAGGTTCGGAGCCGGCGATGCGCCGGCGGCGGCACCTCGCTCGTCCCCGACGCCCGGCAGCACCGAGTAGGCGCCGCGCGCCCAGGGGTCGCGCCGCCAGTCGGTCAGCATGGCGTCGTCGGCGATCGGGTCGAGCTCGGGCCAGAGCTGCCCGAGACGGGCCAGCCACCCCGCCGGGCCGGCGCCGACCGCGAGCCGCTCGAGCACCGGCTCGGCGCCGGCCCACGCGTTCGCGATCCGCCCCCCGGTGCCGTCGCAGGGCGTCGTCCAGGCCCAGAAGCTATCGCCGGCCGACATCAGCGCCCGCGGGGCGTGCGGCGATCGCAGCGGCACCGCGAGCTTGGCCGCCCGGCTCGTCGCGATCGCCGCGATCGCCTCGGCCTGGCGGTCGGGGAGGGGCGGGTCGAACCGAAGCCCGGAGAGGAGGGCGAGCGGGATCGCGACGATGCAGGCGTCGCCCTCGAGCTCGAACCGCTCACCGGCGACCCTGACGGTGCCGCCCTCGCTGCGGATCCCGCGGACGGCCGACCCGGTCCGGACGGGGTCGGGCAGGCGATCGGCGAGCGCCTTCGCGAGCCCCTGGTTGCCGCCCTCGAGGCGGCGGGCCTCGGCGGTCGCCACGAGGTGGGGGAGGTGAGCCAGAAAGCGCGCGTCGAGGGCCTCGAGGGGGTGGGCGAGCGCGCTCTGCAGCCGCATCGCGAGGACGTCGCGGACGGCGCCGTCGTCGACGGCGCCGGCGAGCACGACCGCAGCCGGCGCGTCGGGCGTCGCGGCAGCGGCGGCAGCCGCCTCCCCGGCGCCGGACCGGAGCGAGTCGGGATCGGGGCCGGGCCCGGGGTGGAGCTCGCGGTCGGGGTAGTTGATCCCCATGCCGGCGCAGGCGATCCCGAGTCGTGCCGCGGCTCGCTCCGTCTCGTCGTAGCCGCCGGTGATCAGCTCGCCGCCGCGCTCGACGATGCCGCCGGCGAGCTCCGCCGACCAGACCCGGCCGCCGACCCGCTCACGGGCCTCCAGCACGACGACCTCGATCCCGGCGGTGGCGAGCCGCTCCGCGGCGGCGAGCCCGGCGAAGCCGGCGCCGACGACGACGGCGCGGCGAGGTGCGCGATCCGCGACCGGACCCATGTCCCGGCGACGGTACCCTGCGGTGGCGATGACGGGAAGGGCGCGACCGGCGAAGGGCGCTTCGACGGCGGAGCTCGACGCCGCCCGCGACGGCGATGAGGCCGCGTTCACGGCGCTCGTCGAGCCCTACCGCGGCGAGCTCACCGCCCACTGCTACCGGATGCTCGGGTCCCTCCACGACGCCGAGGACGCGCTGCAGGAGTCGATGCTGCGCGCCTGGCGCGGGATCGGCCGCTTCGAGGGCCGCAGCTCGCTCCGCTCCTGGCTCTACACGATCGCCACCAACGCCTGCCTGAACGCGATCGAGCGGCGCAGGCCGCGGCAGCATCCGATCGACTACGGCCCGAGGACAGACCCCGAGTCGGCGGTCCCGGGGCTGCCGGCGGCCGAGTCGGCATGGATCGAGCCGTTCCCGGACGAGCTGCTCGGCGCCGAGGACGGGCCGATGGCGCCGGAGGCCCGCTACGAGGCGCGCGAGGCGGTCGAGCTCGCGTTCATCGCCGCCCTCCAGCACCTGCCGCCGAACCAGCGCGCGGTCCTGATCCTGCGCGAGGTCCTCGGCTACTCGGCGCGGGAGACGGCGGCGACGCTCGAGACCTCGGTCGCCGCGGTCAACAGCGCCCTGCAGCGGGCCCGGGCGACGCTCGCCGACCGGCTTCCCGACCGCAGCCAGCAGGCGACGCTGCGGGTCCTCGGCGACGACGGCGTCCGCGCGATCGTCGGTGCCTACGTCGACGCCTGGGATCGCGAGGACATCGACGGGGTCGTCGCGATGCTGACCGAGGAGGCGACCTTCTCGATGCCGCCGATGGACACCTGGTTCGGCGGGCCCGGCGGCCACCCCGAGCTTCGCGGCTTCCTGCGGAGCGGGCCGCTGACCGGCGAGTGGCGCTGGAAGCACCTGCCGACCACGGCCAACGGCCAGCACGCGCTCGCCTTCTACTGCTGGTACGAGCCCGACCGGACCCATCGCCCGTTCGCGCTCAACGTGCTCAGCTTCGAGGGCCGGAGGATCTGCGACGTGACCTGCTTCATCAACCGCTCGATCGAGAGCGACGACCCCGACGACTACGTGCACTTCCCGAACCAGCCGCTCGATCCCCGTCGCACCGATGACTTCTTCCTCCGCTTCGGCCTCCCCGATCGGATCGACTGACTCCACGGTGTCGGCAGGTACGGGCGCCGACGCCGGCCTCGCCGGACCGATGATCGTCTACGGCTCCGAGTACTCCTACTTCACCGGCAAGCTCGAGGCCTACCTGCGCTTCAAGGAGATCCCCTACCAGCGCCGCCCGCTCGGCGTCTGGATGTACTCGTGGAAGCTGCGGCGGCTGCTCGGCGGGGCGCAGCTTCCGACCGTCCGCCTGGCCGACGGACGCTGGATGACCGACACGACGCCGATCGTCGCCTGGCTCGAGGAGCGGCACCCCGAGCCGGCCGTGATCCCGGCGGGCGAGCCGCTGCGGTTCGCGGCGCTGCTGATCGAGGACTTCGGCGACGAGTGGCTGTGGCGGCCGGCGATGCATTACCGCTGGAGCTACCCCTCCGACCGGGCCCTGCTCTCGCGCCGGCTCGCCGCCGAGGTGATCCGATTGCCGCTGCCGCTCGGGCTGCGGCGGCGTTGGTTCGCGCGCCGCCAGCACCGTCTGTTCGTCGCCGGAGACGGCGTCGACGCGCGGACCCGACCGGCCGTCGAGGCCGCCTACACCCGTGTCCTCGACATCCTCGAGCCGCCGCTGGCCCGGCGTCCGTTCCTGCTCGGTGAGCGGCCGACGATCGCCGACCTCGGCCTGTTCGGGTCGATGTTCCGCCACTTCTCGCTCGACCCGACGCCGGCCCGGATCATGCGCGACCGCGCCCCCGCCGTCCACGCATGGGTCGCGCGCGTCTGGGCCGCGCGCGCGAGCCGGATCGGCGCCTGGCCGCTTCTCGACGCCTTCCCCGCGGACCTCGACCCGCTGCTCGTCGAGGCCGGCCGGACGCACCTGCCGATGCTCGCCGCCAACGCCTCCGCCTTCGCCGCGGGACGCGCCAGGCACGACTTCACCGCAGCGGGCACCACCTACGCCGACGTGCCCACGAGCCGCTACCGGGTCTGGACCCTCGACCGGATCCGCCGCGCCCTCCTCGGCCTCGCCGGCGACGACCGCGCCGCAGCCGAGGAGCTCCTCGCTCGCACCGGCTGTCTGCGGCCGCTGCTCGCCGCCGATCCGCCCCCGAGCGGCCACGACCCCGTGGGCAGGGCCCCGTTCAGCGGCGTCGCCCGCATGGTCCGCGACTGACGGCCCGGGGGCGGAGCTCCGCGAGCTCATGGAGCGGCGCCCTCACGTCACCGATCACGCGGTCCAGGGCGTCGGGCCCGCGTCCCGGGGGCCGTACGATCCCTCCGAGTGGAGGAGAACGCGGATCTCGAGCCCGGTGCGGCGTGCTCGACCGGGGAGGCGATACGGGCCAACGTGCGTCGCGCGCTCAAGGTCCGTGATGAGGCCGTGCGCAACCTCCTGGTCGCGTTGATCGCCGGTGGCCACGTCCTCATCGAGGACTACCCCGGGGTCGGCAAGACGGCACTCGCCCGAGCGCTGGCGCGCTCCGTGCGGGCCGAGTTCTCACGCGTCCAATGCACCGCCGACATGCTGCCGGCCGACCTGACCGGGACGATGGTCTTCAACCAGCGCGAGGCGGCGTTCGAGTTCCACCCTGGGCCGATCTTCGCGAACGTCGTCCTCGTCGACGAGATCAACCGCGCCTCGCCGAAGACGCAGTCGGGCCTGCTCGAGTCGATGCAGGAGCGCCGGGTCACCGTCGATCAGCAGAGCCATGACCTCGCCCGCCCGTTCCTGATCGTCGCCACCCAGAACCCGGTCGAGTACGCGGGCACCTATCCGCTGCCGGAGGCCCAGCTCGACCGGTTCATGGTCCGGATCGAGCTCGGCTATCCGGACCCGGCCGAGGAGGTCGAGATGCTCGACGACCACGCGGCGGAGGACCTCGTCGCCGGGCTCGATCCGGTCGCCGATCTCGATGATGTACGCCGCGCCCAGGACGTCGCCGCCGCCGTCCACGGCAGCCCCGAGCTGCGCCGCTACGTCGTCGCTCTCGCCGAGGCGACGCGTCGGGACCCGCGGCTCGAGCTGGGGGCGAGCCCGCGTGCTGCCCTGATGCTCTTCCGTGCGGCCAAGGCGCTGGCGGCGCTCGAGGACCGCGATCACGTGCTGCCCGACGACGTCCAGGCCCTGGCCTCGCCGCTGCTCTGCCACCGGCTGCTGCTGGCGCCGGGCGTGCCCGAGTCCGAGCGGTCCGCCGTCGTCGCCGACGCCGTCGAATCCGTCCCCGCGCTCTGAATGGCCGGCGCGGCGACAGCGCTGCGCCTCGGCCTCGCCCTGACGGTCGCGGGCACGATCCTGGCCACCCCGATGCTGGCCCTGCCCGGCGTCGCCCTCGTCCTGCTGGTGGCCGGATGCGCCGCCGGAGTCCGGTTGAGCGCCGCCGGCGTCACCGCGCTGCGAACCGGGCTGCCGGATCGGGTCACCGAGGGCGAGCGCTTCGAGATCGCGCTCGAAGGGGTGAGCGGGCGGGCGCCGATGCTCGCGCGGGTCGAGGATCCCGCCGCGGTTGCTCCGCGGCGGCTTCGCCTGATCCGCCCGCGTACGCGCTTCACGGTCCGGCTCGAGGCGTCGTTCAGCCGTCGCGGTCGCCATCGCCTCGCCGCGCCGGCGCTGCGAATCGCCGACCCGTTGGGGATCGCCGCAGCCACGGTCCCCGCCGGCGCCCCCGGCTCGATCCTCGTGCTGCCGCGGATCGAGCCGCTCGACGGTCACCCGGGAGGCAGCGGTCCGGCGCTCGGGCGTGGGAGCAGGGGGCTCGGCGAGCTCGCAGCCGGCGGCGGGCGGGAGTCGGCGACGGACCCGGAGATCGACGGGATCCGCCCGTACCGCCCGGGGACCAGGGCGAGCCGGATCTACTGGCCGGCGCTTGCCCGCGGTGCCGGGCTGGTCGAGCGTCGCGTCGTCACGGCCGGGGACGCGGCCCCGTTGATCGCGCTCGATCCGTCCGGCGCCGACAGCGAGGAGGATCTCGACCGCGCGGTGCGGGCGGCCGCCTCGTTGATGGCGCACCTGGCCCGGGCCGGAGGTTGCGAGATGCTGGTCGCCGGCTCGCCGCGGATCGCCGTCGGCCGTGACCCGCGTGCCTGGGCGGGCGCGCTGGCGGCGCTTGCCCTGGTCGAGCCCGGGGGCGGCCCGCCGCGGCTCGCTCCCGCCGAGCTCCGGGCCGGCGTGATCTGGGTCTCGGCGTCCGCGTCGGCGCGGCCGCCTGCCGGTGTCACGCACGGCTTCATCGTCACGCCGGCGGTGCCCGGCGACGCGCCGGCGGCGTTCACCGTCGCCGGCTGCAGTGGCCGCGC
>CAZTGN010000022.1:0-11903 GCA_964613275.1 uncultured Conexibacter sp.
GCTGGTCCTCGCCGGCAACTACCTGCTGCTGATCGTCGGCTGGGCATTCGTCGGCTTCGCCTCCTACGCGCTGATCAGCTTCTGGTACCGGCGGCGGACGGCGACCGACGCCGGCATGAAGGCGCTCGTGATCAACGTGATCGGCGACATCGGGCTCGTCTTCGCGGCGATCCTCCTCATCAAGGAGCTCGGCGTGACCGACTACGGCGCCGTCTTCGAGCGCGCCCCGGAGGCGTTCAGCCCGAACGAGTGGACGGTCGTCGCGATCTGCCTGCTGCTGATCGTCGGGGCGATCGCCAAGTCCGCACAGGCACCGCTTCACACCTGGCTCGCCGACGCGATGGAGGGCCCGACCCCGGTCAGCGCCCTGATCCACGCGGCGACGATGGTCACCGCGGGCGTCTATCTGATCGCCCGCTCCTACCCGCTCTTCGACCTCGCCCCGACCGCCGCCGACGTCGCCGCCTTCATCGGTCTCTTCACGCTGCTGATGGCGGCGACGATCGCCCTCGTCGTCACCGACCTGAAGCGGATCATCGCCTTCTCGACGATGAGCCAGATCGGCTACATGATCGTCGGCGTCTCGATCGGCGCCTACAGCGCCGGCCTCTTCCACCTGATGACCCACGCCTTCTTCAAGGCGCTCCTGTTCATGGCGGCCGGCTCGGTCATCGCCGCGATGGCGGCGATGCAGGACATCGACCGGATGCGCGGCTTCCGCCGGGCGATGCCGTTCACCTGCGGGGCGCTGATCGTCGGCGCCCTGGCGCTCGCGGGCTTCCCCGGCACATCCGGCTTCTTCAGCAAGGACGAGATCCTCGCCTTCGCCGCGACCCGCGGCGGCATGTACTGGATCTTCGCGGTCGGGGGCTACATCGGTGCGATCCTGACTGCCTTCTACTCGTTCCGGATCGTCTTCCGGGTCGTCTACGGCGAGCCCTGCGATGAGGCGAAGGAGCTCGAGGGGGGCCATCTCGCCCATGCCGAGCCCGTCAACCCCGCTACCGGCGAGGCCGAGGACACCGACGTCGGCTTCCCCGGCCCCGAGCACCACATCGCCGAGCGCGACTGGCCGATGAGGGCCGCGATGGCGGTCCTCGCCTTCGGCGCGCTGTTCGGCGGGCTGATCCAGATCCCCGGGGTCACCGATGTCCTCGAGAGCTTCCTCGAGCCGGTCTTCGAGGCGTCGCCGATCGCCGCGAGCGTCCACGTCTCGACCACCGACGCCTACATCGGCATGGCCGTCGGCGGCCTCTGCTCGCTGCTCGGGATCGGCGCCGCCTTCTACCTGTACATGGTCGCTCCCGGCTCGACCCTGCGGCTCCGCGACCGCTTCCGCGGCCTGCACGGCTTCCTCTTCAACCGCTGGTACTTCGACGAGCTGCTGGACGCCCTCGTCTACCGGCCCGTGATCGCCTGCGGGCGGTTCGCATCCAACACCTTCGAGCGCGTCGTCGTCGACGGCATCGTCCGCGGGACCAGCGGCGGCATCGGCGCCGTCGGCGCCGCCGTCAGGACCGCGCAGTCAGGCTTCGTCCGCTTCTACGCCCTGCTCGTCGTCGCCGGCATCGCCGGGCTCGGTCTCTACTTCCTCCTGGCGGCCACCTGATGCTGGTCGCGATCTTCGTCATCCCCGTCGCCGTCGGCCTGATCGGCTTCCTGCTGCCGGCACGGGTCGTCGGCTGGTGGGCGACGGTCGGGGCGTTCGTCTCACGCGCGCTCGCGATCGTGCTGGCGGCCGGCTTCGACGCCGCCGGCGGCGTCCTGCACGATGTCGTCGACGAGAGCTGGATCCCCGAGCTCGGGGTCCGCTTCCAGCTCGCGGTCGACGGGCTCAGCGTCTTCCTCGTGCTGCTGACGTCGCTGCTCTGGGCGGCGGCGACCCTGTGGTCGGCGCTGCAGGCGCCGGATCGGCCCCGCAACTACTTCTTCATGCTCGGGCTCGCCCAGACCGGGACCCTGGGGGCGTTTCTCGCCCAGGACCTGCTCCTGTTCGTCCTCTGCTTCGACCTGATGCTGATCCCGTTCTACTTCCTGATCGGCGCCTGGGGGACCGGCGATCGGATCCGGGCGACGATCAAGATGCTCGTCTACACGCTCGTCGGCTCGCTGCTGATGCTCGTCGCGGCGATCGCGACGGCGGTGCTCAGCGCCGACGCGATCGGCGAGCTCACGTTCTCGATCGAGGCCCTTCGCCAGGTGCCGCTGGCGGACGGCAGCCAGTACTGGATCTTCTGCTTCTTCGCGCTCGCGTTCCTGGTCAAGATGCCGGCCTTCCTCGTCCACGGCTGGATGGCCGACGCCTACCGGACCTGCCCGCTGCCGGTGCTCGCCCTGCTCAGCGGGGTGCTCTCCAAGGTCGCTGCCTACGGCTTCCTGCGGGTCGTCATCCCGGTCTTCCCCGACGCCTCCATCCATTTCCAGGAGCTGCTGCTGATCGTCGGCCTCGGCTCGATCCTCTACGGCTCGGCCATGGCCTTCACCGCGACGAACATGCGGCTGATCGCCGGGTACTCGTCGATCGCGCAGATGGGCTTCATCACGATCGGGATCTTCAGCCTCAGCGCCGCCGGCGGCGACGGCGCCGTGATCCAGATGGTCAACCACGGGCTGGTCGTCGCGGCGGTCTTCCTGATCATCGCGGTGCTGATCGAGCGGGCCGGCACCGAGGACATCCGCGAGATGGGCGGGCTGGCGACGCGGGCGCCGGTGCTGGCGGCGCTCTTCATCGTCGTCACGATGGCCCTGCTGGCGATCCCCGGCTCGGCCAACTTCGTCGGCGAGCTGTTCATCCTCGAGGGCGCCTTCGAGACCAAGGTGGCGATCGCATTGATCGCCTCCTCCGGCATCGCCTTCGCGGCCTTCTACGCGCTGCGGATGTACCAGCGGACGATGCACAACCGCCTCCCCGACGGCACCGTCTCGCGTGAGATGACGCTCCGGGAGGGCATCGTGGTGGTGCCGCTCGTCGCCTGCATCGTCGCCCTCGCCATCTACCCGGGGCTGATCACGAGCCGCGGCGAGGACTCGGTCGATCGCAGCCTCGCCTCGCTTTGCGAGGGCTCCTACGGGGTCGCCGGGGAGCCCGCCGCCGCCGCCGAGGCCGACTGCCCGCCGGGGGTCGAGCCCGTGCCGGCGCCGGAGGCGGTCGCAGGCCGCGACGGATGGGACGGCTGGACGGGCTACGGGCCCCCGACCGCGGCGGAGGCCGCGCCGTGATCGACACCCCCGACATCGACTACGGCGCCCTCTCCCCCGTCATCGCCCTGGTCGCCGGGATCTGCGTCGTCCTCCTCGTCGGCCTGATCGGGCCGCGCGGGCGGCGCGGGCTCTCCTCGGCGCTGACGCTCGTGACCCTGGCGGCGACGGCGGGGCTGCTCATCTGGCAGCTCGGCGAGCCCGACTCCGAGCTCGTCGCCGGCGCGCTTCGCAGCGACGGCCTATCGATCACGATCGGGCTGATCGTGGTCGCGGCGGCGGCGCTCGTCGTGCCGCTGCAGCTCCGCGACCCGGCCGCCGAGGAGGCCGGCTTCGGCGAGACCCACACGCTGCTGCTCGGCTCGGTGCTCGGCATGCTCCTGCTCGCCGAGGCGCAGAACCTGATCTCGTTCTTCGTCGCGCTCGAGCTGCTTTCGATCCCGCTCTACGTCCTCTGCGGCTCGCACCGCTCGCGATCGAAGTCGCTCGAGTCGGGGCTCAAGTACCTGATCGTCGGCTCGATCGGGTCGGCGACGCTGCTCTACGGGTCGGCGTTCATCTACGGGGGCTCCGGCGGCGCCACCGACTTCACGGCGATCGCGCAGGGGATCGGCACCGACCTCGCCGACGATCCGCTGGTCCTGATCGGAATCGCATTCGTCGCCGTCGGCCTCGCCTTCAAGGTGTCGATCGCCCCCTTCCATCAGTGGACGCCGGACGTCTACGAGGGCGCTCCGACGCCGATCACCGCCTTCATGGCGGTCGCGACCAAGGCCGCCGCGTTCGCGGTCTTCGCCCGCTTCTTCATCACCGCCCTCGGACCCTCGGCCGACCAGTGGCAGCCGGCGCTCGCGGCGCTGGCGGCGGTGACGATCGTCGTCGGCAACGTCGGCGCGCTCGGTCAGGACTCCCTGAAGCGGCTGCTCGGCTACTCCGGCGTCGCCCAGGCCGGCTACATGCTGACCGGCCTGCTCCTCGGCACGGTCAAGGGGATCGACGCCCTCGTCTTCTACCTGGCCGCCTACACGCTGATCAACATGGCGGCCTTCGCGGTGATCGCGGTCCGCGAGCGCGAGACGGCGTACGGCGACGACATCACCGCCGTCCAGGGGATCGGCAAGGACCGCCCGCTGCTCGCGTGGTCGCTGACGATCTCGATGCTGGCGCTCGCCGGCCTGCCGGGGACCGCGGGCTTCATGGGCAAGCTGTTCCTGATCGAGGCGGCGGTCGCCGGCGACTACACCTGGCTCGGCGTCTTCATCGTCGTCGGCTCGATGATCTCGCTGGTCTACTACCTGCGGGTGGTGGCCGCGGTCTGGATGCGGCCGGCGCCGCGGCTGGCGCCGGCGATGGCAGGTGGCGTGGCCGCCGAGGATCGTCCGCCGCCGCGGCGGCGGACCGGCGAGCCCGGCCGCACGCCGGCGGGGACGCCGAGCGGCGGCCGCTGCTGGCTCGTCCTCGGCTCGATCCTCGTGGCGACGGCCGCGACCGTAGCCTTCGGCATCGTCCCCTCGCCGCTGATCGACTTCGCCGCCCACGCCGGCGAGGGGCTCGCGAGCATGGTCGGCCTCTGAGCCGCCAGCGTCGGCCAGGCGATCCCGCCGGCCCCGTTACAGTTCGCGCCGAGTGGGATCCCGCAAGCTGCACCTCCCCGCCGAGCCGCATGAGTGACCGCCGCCCGGAGCGGTTCCTCTATGTCGCCGGGACCTCCTTCACCGGGTCGACGCTGCTCTCGTTCCTGCTCAACCTGCATCCGCAGATAGTCGGGGTCGGCGAGATGACCGGGCCGTTTCGCGGCGTGGAGGATCGCCGCGGGTACCCGTGCTCCTGCGGCGCGACGCTCGCGGAGTGCCCGTTCTGGACCGCCGTCGGCGCCGCCATGGCCGAGCGGGGCCTGCGCTTCGACCCCGAGCACTGGGAGATGCGCTTCGACCCCGACAGCCGCTTCGGCCGCCGGCTGGTCAGGGACTCGCTGGGGAGCGACTTCGTCGATCGGATCCGCGACGCCGCCGTGCAGCACGCGCCGGGGATCGGCAGGCACGTGCGCACGATCGCGCGGCGCAACGAGGCGCTCGTGGCCAGCGCCCGCTCGGTCGCCGGCAAGCCGGTGCTCGCCGATGCCTCCAAGGACGTGAGCCGCGCCCGGCTGCTCGACCGCACGACCGCCCTCGATCCCTGCGTCGTCCATCTGGTCCGCGACTCGCTCGGCTTCGTCGCCTCGAAGAAGTCGCGTGCGTGGAAGAACCCCCGCGGCGCGGAGATCGACAACGCCTCGCGCTACTGGAACCGGCGCAGCGCCCAGGCCGAGCGGATGTTCGCGGCGCTGCCGCCCGAGCGGCGGCTGCGGATCCGCTACGAGGATCTTTGCGCCGACCCCGAGCGCGAGTTCGGGCGGATCTGCGAGCTGCTCGGGCTCGACGCGCGCTGGCGCGAGATCCTCACCGCCGAGGAAGCCGAGACCGTGCGGCGCTCCACCGAGAGCCATCGGCGGGTCTTCGGCTACGCCTGAGGCCTGTCGCGGGCCGAGGCGGTGCGGCATCAGCGCCGCCGTGTCCGCCCGCCGCCCCGACCCCTAGCATCGACGCCCTTGCGTTATCCGGTCGAGACCTTCAGTGATGCGGAGCGGCTGCTCTTGGAGCCCCACTTCAGCAACCTCGACCGGCCCGTGTTCGCGCTCACGAACCTGCCGGAGACGGTCAAGGGGGCGCTGTTCGCCCGCTACTCGCGCTATCAGGGCACGCTGCGACGGCTCTACCTCGACGAGTTCGCCGCCGACGTCCCGGCCGGCGGCCGGCCCTTCGACGGCGCTGCGGGCGAACGTGCGGCGCAGCTGTACGAGCGCGTCTTCATCGGCTACGGGGACGACTCGGTGGCGCAGCTCGGCGGCGCCCACCTCGCCTGCGAGTGGGTCAGCAACATCCTCACGAAGGTGTTGCAGCGCGGTCGCCTCGCCGCCTATCTCGAGCAGTCCACCCGCTACATCCCCTACGACGCGCCGATCGAGCCGGATGCGGAGCCGGGCTCGCCCGGGAGCTGGCGCTACTGGCGCGACGAGGAGCTCGGTCCCGGGTTCGCTCGGGCGATGGACGAGATCTTCACGATCTACGCGCGGACGCTGGCCGAGGTCGAGGCGTGGGCGGAGCGGCGCTGGCCGCGCGGAGACGAGCCGCGGGCCGCATGGGAGCGGTCGATCAGGGCGAAGGCGCTCGACCTGCTGCGCGGGCTGCTGCCGGCGGCGACGCTCTCCCACGTCGGGATCTACGCGTCGGGGCAGGCCTACGAGCAGCTGCTGCTCCGCCTCGCCGCCTCGCCGCTGCCGGAGGCCCGTGCGGTCGGCGCGATGGCCGAGGAGGAGCTCGCGGCGGTGATCCCGAGCTTCATCTCGCGGGTCGGGCGTCCCGAGCGCGGCGGCGAGTGGATCTCGTACCTCGAGCGGCGCCGTGAGGCGACCGAGCGCTGGGTGGCGCGGCTCGGGCTCGACCGCCGCGAGGGACCCGACGCACCGGCGGTCGAGCTGGTCCACGTCGACGGCGACGAGGAACTGCTCCTCGCCGCCACGCTGTACGAGGCGACCGGGCTCCCGGAGGACGAGGTCGCGCGCCGGATCGGCGCCCTCGACCCGATCGAGCGCGAGGAGATCCTCGCCGATCTGATCGGCGAGCGCGGCAACCGCCGCCATCGGCCCGGGCGCGGCTGGGAGGCGGTCCGCTACCGGTTCGAGATCGTCTCCGACTACGGGGGGTTCCGCGACCTGCAGCGGCACCGGATGCTGACCTGCCAGTGGCAGTCCCTCTCCCCGGATCTCGGGGCGGGGGTGCCCGACGAGGTCGTCGAGGCCGGCGCCGGCGACGACTACGAGCGGGCGCTCGAGATCTCGCGGGCCGAGTTCGAGCGGCTCGAGGCGGCGGGCATGCCGGAGGCGGCGCCCTACGCGCTCTGTCTCGGCTACCGGATCCGCTACGTCCTCGACATGAACGCGCGCGAGGCGATGCACGTCTGCGAGCTCCGCTCCGGCCGCGAGGGCCATCCCACCTACCGCGCGGTCGCGCAGGCGATGCACGAGCAGATCGGCGCCGTCCACCCGGCGATCGGGGCGGCGATGCGCCACGTCGACTCCAGCTCGGAGCCGAGGCTCGAGCGGATCATGAGCGAGATCCGCACCCACCGCAAGCGGGCCGCGCTCTCCGGGCGCCCCTGACGCTTCGCGGATCGGCGTCCTCGCCGGCCTGCGGCCCTCGCGCCGCCGCTCCCGCTGCGCTCCTCATCTGCCGGTCGAGGACGCCCGACGCGTGGTCCAACGTCCTCGTCGGCTCACGCTCCCTGCGAGCTCGTCCTATCCCGCGGCGCCGCGCATCCGCCTGTAGAGCTTCTTCGCGGTCCGCGACAGGTAGGGCCCGAAGAGCTTGCCCGGGTCCGACTTGTAGGCGTAGCTCGTCACCGAGAGCAGCGTCTGCCCGGCGATCCAGCCGCCGCCGCTCGCGCCCCGGGTCATGTCGCAGCCCGCCCTCATGGTCTTCGGCCCGGGGCCGCCGGGCAGATCGGCGCCGCGGTAGCGACTGTCGCAGCGATACTCGCGCTCGCCGTCGAACGGGGCGATGGCCGGATAGCCGAAGATCGAGTAGTCCTGCTTGCGCGGCTGGTCGAAGCCGATCCCGCGGGCGCCGACCACCGACTGCAGGGCGACGCCGTCGCGGCGCCGCACGGTCGCGGCGCCGACGTCGAAGCGGAGGTTGCCGTCGCGGCGCCAGCGCCTCGTCGTCGCGAGCTTCTTCGCCGGCCAGGTCCCGTACGGCGTCTCACCCCGGTCGTAGGCGGGGACGAACGCGAAGTTCTTCGCCCTCCCGCCGCGGTCGTGGTAGTCGAAGACGCAGTGGCCGGCGGTCCAGACGAGGCTGCGGTTGCGGCTGTTGACCGCCGTTCCCGAGCAGACGTAGTCGCCGGGCGCATTGCCCTTGGTGACCGTGAAGAAGACCTTGCCGTGGGCGCGGATGTCGCTCGCGGCAGGGTCGTCGACGGCGACGGCGCCGCGGCTGGCGATCCCGTCCGTCGCGGTCGCGCCGCTCTGCAGCCGCGCCTGCGACGGTCGCCCGGGGGCGGCGGGGGCCACGTAGCTCGGCATGCCCGCCTGCCCCGACGGCCCCGCCTGCCCGGAGAGCGCCGCCGGCGCCGCCGGCGGCGCGACCGGCCGGGCCTCCCGCATCCGCTCCTTCGTCCAGTAGTCGCGAATCGCGGCCGGCGGCCCGGAGGTCCCGAGCATCGCCGGCGAGGCTTCGGCGGCGGCGGGAAGCGCGATCGCCAGCAGCAGTGCGGCGATCAGCGTGGCACCTGTCGGTCGTGAGCGGCTCATCGGGTTCGCGGGGCGGACGGCGGTCCGGCGCCGCTGGATCCTCGAACACCCCGGCCCGGCGAAAGCTGCGGCCCCGGCCGGTTGGCTAAGTTAGGCCGATCAGCGGCGGATCGACCGGAGGGAGCGCGATGAGCGAGGAGCAGTCCACGGCAGCGAGCGGGGAAATCGATGTCCTGCTCCACACCGAGCAGACCTTCCCGCCGCCGCCCGAGTTCGCCGCCCAGGCCAACGCCTCCGACCCCGGCATCTACGAGCGCGCCGCCGCCGACCCCGAGGCCTGGTGGGGCTCCTGGGCGGAGAAGCTCGACTGGATCGAGCCCTTCGACGAGATCCTCGACTGGTCGAACCCCCCGTTCGCCAAGTGGTTCGGGGGCGGACGGCTCAACGTCTCCGCCAACTGCCTCGACCGCCACGTCGCCGCCGGCGACGGCGACCGCGTCGCCTACTTCTGGGAGGGCGAGGACGACACCCGCAAGGAGATCACCTACGCGTGGCTCCTCGAGCAGACCCAGAGGGCCGCGAACGCGCTCCGATCGCTGGGGGTCGGCAAGGGCGACGTCGTCGGCATCTTCATGCCGATGGTCCCCGAGGCGGCGGTTGCGATGCTTGCCTGCACGCGGATCGGGGCGATCCACAACGTCGTCTTCGGCGGATTCTCGGCGGCATCGGTGGTCGAGCGGATGGAGGTCTCCGGCGCGAAGGCGCTGATCACCGCCGACGCGACGCTGCGCCGCGGCGAGCCGACGCCGATGAAGGCCGCGATCGACCCCGCGATCGCCGGGCTCGCGACGCTCGAGCACGTGATCGTGGTCGACCGCGCCGGATCGGATCCGCCGATGCAGGCGGGCCGCGACCACCGCTGGGAGGAGCTCGTCGGCGCCGCCGATCCGGTCTGCGAGCCGGAGCCGATGGACGCCGAGGACCCGCTCTACATCCTCTACACCTCGGGCTCGACCGCGAAGCCGAAGGGGATCCAGCACACGACCGCGGGCTATCTGACCGGGATCACCGCGACCCACAAGCTCGTCTTCGACCTCAAGGACGACGACGTCTACTGGTGCGCCGCCGACATCGGCTGGGTCACCGGGCACAGCTACATCGTCTACGCGCCGCTCGCCAACGGCGCCACCTCGGTGATGTACGAGGGCGCCCCCAACTACCCGGCCGAGGACCGCTGGTGGGAGATCGCCGAGCGCTACGGGGTGACGATCCTCTACACGGCGCCGACCGCGATCCGCGCCTGCATGAAATGGGGGAACGAGCACGTCGACAAGCACGACCTCTCGAAGCTGCGCCTGCTCGGCTCGGTCGGCGAGCCGATCAACCCGCGGGCATGGCTGTGGTATCACGAGCACGTCGGCGGCGGCCGCTGCCCGGTCGTCGACACCTGGTGGCAGACCGAGACCGGCGCGATCATGATCACGCCGCTGCCGGGGCTGACGACGACCAAGCCCGGCTCGGCGACGGTCCCGTTCCCCGGCATCGAGGCGAGGATCCTCGACGACGAGGGCAACGAGATCGCCGCGGGCGGCGGCAACCTGGTGCTGACCCGGCCGTGGCCGGCGATGGCGCGAACGCTCTACAAGGAGCCGGAGCGGTTCGTCGAGACCTACTGGCAGCGCTTCGGCCCCGAGACCTACCAGGTCGGCGACGCCGCCCGGGTCGACGAGGACGGCTACTTCTGGATCGTCGGCCGCACCGACGACGTCATCAACGTCTCCGGCCACCGGCTCTCGACGATGGAGGTCGAGTCGGCGCTGGTCAGCCACCCCAAGGTCGCCGAGGCGGCGGTGATCGGCGTCCCCGACGAGGACACCGGCCAGGCGATCTTCGCCTTCGTGACGCCGACCGGCAGCGCCTCCGGCGACGGGCTCGAGGCCGAGCTCCGCGGCCACGTCGCCACCAAGATCGGCAAGCTGGCGCGCCCGAAGCGGATGGCCTTCGCCGACGACCTGCCGAAGACCAGATCCGGGAAGATCATGCGGCGCCTGCTCCGCGACATCGCCGCCGGCGCCGAGCTCGGCGACGTCAGCACCCTCCGCGACCCCGAGGTCGTCGAGGACCTGAAGCGCCAGCTCTCGGGCTGAGCCGGCCCCTTTCCCCCTCCCCCGAGGGTGGGGCATCTGGCCCTCGCCATACGGTGCTGAGATGCCCCACCCGGCGATCGCCCAACTATCGTCGGCAGGGTGGGGCATCTGGATCCCGCTATTCGTGGTTGGGATGCCCCACCATGGTTGGAGTGCGCTCGACGCCCGAACTTGTTCCTGATCCGACGCTGGCTCGACACGCTGCGTTTCCCATCGGTGATCTCGTCGGCGTCAGGGTCTCGGCGTGGGACACGAGCGGGACATCCGGTTCAGGGAGCTGGGGCGACGACAGCACGGGGCGGTGGCACGAGACCAGTTGCTCACCACCGGGTTCAGCCAGTCCGCAATCGGGAGGTTGATCGCTCGCGGCCTCCTGCAACAAGTCCACGAGGGCGTCTACGTCATCGGCCCACAGCGGCCCTCCGAGCTGGCTCGACAGTACGCCGCGCTGCTCGCGATCAGACCGAATCCCCTTCTCAGCCACATCACCGCGGCGGCCCGCCAGGACCTCATGCTTGCCGGAGGGATCGTTCACGTCTCGATCTCGACGCGAGTCCAGCGTGATCTGAGTGGGGTCATCGTCCATCGGCCGCGGCGGATCGATCCCGAAGACATCGTCCGGATCGACGGAATGCCGATGACCTCGGTCCCACGAACCCTCCTGGACCTCGCTCAGATCCTCCCGACCTCACGCCTGGAGAAGGCGGTGGACGCCGCCGACCGACGAGAGGTGCTCGACCTCACCGCGATCCGTGGCGTTATGGACAGATACTGCGGACATCGAGGGACGCGGAATCTCCGGCGGGTGCTCGATGGCTACGTCTCGACGCCCGACGCCGAGGAGGGCATCGAGCGCGAGTTCCAACTCCTCATGCACGAGCTTGGGCTTCTCCCGCCGCTCCGCAACGTGATCGTCGAAGGTTGGCTCGTGGACTGTTGGTGGCCGGACGCGAGGCTCGTGGTGGAGCTCGACAGCAAGGGCTGGCACAAGACCTGGCGTGACCACGAGCGCGATCGCAAGCGGGATGCGGATCTCTTGCGGGCGGGCATCGCATCGCTTCGCATCACCTACTCCCGGCTGATGAGCGAGCGCTTGGAGGTGGCGCGTGACATCGTTTCCGGCCTCAACTTCCGCCAGGGTGGGGCATCTCAGCCTCGATAGGCGGGCCTGAAGTGCCCCACCCTCGGCGGATGCGGGTGGTTCCCCAAGGGTGGGGTATCTGGCCCTCGGCAAGCGGGCCTGAGGTGCCCCACCCTCGGCGTGGGCAGCT
>CAZTGN010000022.1:11913-17548 GCA_964613275.1 uncultured Conexibacter sp.
CTGGCCTGACGGCCGGGGAGGCGCGGGGCAATCAGGGCAGGCGGGCGCGGGGGCGGGTGCGGGCGCGGACCTTCTCGAGCGGCGAGCGGGCGTCGCGGAGGACCTCGCGGGCGCAGTTGCTGCCGTTGGCGCCGCTGACGCCGCCGCCGGGGTGGGTGCCGGCGCCGCACAGGTAGAGGTCGCGGATCGGGGTCCGGTAGTCGGCGTGGCCGCGGACCGGGCGCAGGGTGAAGAGCTGGTCGAAGGACATGTCGCCGTGGAGGGCGTGGCCGCCGGTGATCCCGAGCAGGGATTCGAGGTCCACCGGGCTGAGGACCTGGCGGGCGATGACCGAGTCCGCGAGGCCGGGCATGTAGCCGTCGAGGGTGGCGATCGCGCGGTCGGCGACGGCGTCGCGGTGCTCGTCCCAGCTCCCCTGCTCGGGGGCCAGCGTGTAGGGCTGGGAGTTGACGTCGATCGTGACGACGTGGCTGCCCTCGGGGGCGAGGCTCGGATCGTGGAAGGTGGGGACGCAGGCCTCGACGTGGGGGTCGGTGCCCAGCATTCCCGAGCGGGCCTCGTGCTGGGCGCGATCCATGTCGGCGATGAAGCCGCCGAACTCCATGATCCCGCCGAGGTAGGGCTGGCGGCCCGCGGGCATCCCCCTCACCTCGGGGAGGCGGTCGACGGCGAGGTTGATCTTCACGCTCGTCCCCTCGCAGCGGTAGTTGCGCAGCGGGGCGGTGAGCTCGGCCGGCAGGAGCTCGGCGCCGACGAGGCCGAAGAAGGTCCGCAGCGGGTCGGCGTTGGAGATGACGCGACGGGCCCCGATCACCGTGCCGTCGGCGAGCTCGACGCCCGTGGCGCACCCCCCCTCGACCACGACCCGCTCGACCTCGGCGCCGGTGCGGATCTCGGCCCCGGCCTCGCGGGCGGCGTCCGCCATCGCCGCGGTGACGAGGCCGATCCCGCCGCGGACGAAGCCCCAGCTCCGCAGGCCGCCGCCGGCCTGCTCGGCGGCGTGGTCGTGGAGGAGCACGTAGGCGGTCCCCGGCGTCGAGGGCCCGGCGATCGAGTCGTTGATCGCGTGCCACCCCATCGCCGCCTTGACGACATCGGATTCGAAGAACTCGCCGAGATACTGGGTGCAGGAGGTGGCGAACAGGAAGAGGGCGTCGTTGACGCGGGCCCGGTGACGGCGGGCGGTGCCGGCGAGCCGCAGCAGGGCCGGGAGATCGCCGGGGCTGACGTGGGCGGGGTCGGGAGGCGTCATGTCCATCAGCGGCCCGACGACCTCGGCCAGCCGGCCGAGCGCCGCCTCGAAATCGGGCAGGGCGCGGGAATCGGCCGCCGAGAAGCGGCGGATCTCGGCCTGGGAGGCGGGGATGTCCTCGCCGAGCAGCAGACGCTCGCCGTCCGGGAAGCCGTACAGCGACGGCCCCGCCGGGTCGATCCGGATCCCGCGCTCGGCGAGTCGCATGTCGCGCCAGACCGGCTCCCGCAGCATGCTGACCACATAGGCGCCGGTCGAGGCGCGAAAGCCCGGCGAGAACTCCTCGGTGACGCAGCAGCCGCCGACGAAGTCGCGGCGCTCGAGGACGAGCGGCCGCAGGCCGGCGCGGGCGAGGTAGAACCCCGCCACGAGCCCGTTGTGGCCGCCGCCGACGATGACGGCGTCGTAGCGCTCGTCGCCCGCCATCAGCTCTCCAGGCGGTTGAACCGGGCGAGCCGGTAGGCGACGAGCGCGAACAGCGCCGAGAGCGCGAGCATGATGATGCTCATCGCCGCGCCGCGGTTGAGGTCGCCCGACTCGAGCACGAGGTCGTTGACGACGTTGCCGAGCATGTACCCGCTCGTGCCGCCGACCAGCGCCGGGCTCGCGAAGTCGGTGAACAGGGGGATGTAGACGAGCAGCAGCGAGACGAAGATCCCGGGCGCGATCAGCGGCAACAGCACCCGCCGCGTCGTCGTCCACCAGCCGGCGCCGAGGTCGCGGGCCGCCTCGAAGACGTTCGAGTCGATCGCCTTCATCGCCCCGTAGATCGGGATCACCGTATAGGTGATGTAGCTGGTCGCGAGCACCAACGTCACCGCGAACTGGCTGAACAGGAGCGCGTCGATCGGCTGGTCGATGATCCCGATCCGCATCAGCCCCTCGTTGATCAGCCCCTCGCGCCCGAGCAGCATCCGCCAGGCATAGATCCGGACCATCGGGTTGAGCTCGTCGGCGAGGACGAGGAAGAGCAGGATCGGGATCTGCCAGCGGCCGGCCTTGAAGGCGATGACGTAGGCCAGCGGGACGGCGACGAGGAGCTGGGCGAGCATCGCCGCGGTCGCGATCTCGAACGTGGTCAGGGCGACCTCGCGGTAGAGCGGGTCGGTGATCACGTCGCTGAAGTTGGTCAGCGTCAGGTTGAAGGCGCCCTGGCCGCCGTCGAGGAGGCCGCGATCGAGCGCCACCCCGAGCATGACCAGCATCGGCCCGAGGAAGAGGACACCCAGCAGGGCCGTGGGGGTGCCGAGGAAGGCGAGCGGCTGCAGCCAGCGGCGACTGCGCGGGGTCCGCGGCGCCGGGGCAGGGATCGATGCCGACTCCATCAGCGCGCCCCTCCCGTCAGCAGCCCGGTGAGCGTCTCGCTCCCCTCGCCCTCGCTCCGGGTCAGCCGCTTCATCAGCGCCCAGGCGCCGAACACGGCGAGGATCTGCGCGATCGCAATCACGGTCGAGACCGCGTTGACGACCGGCAGGTTCTCGGACTGGCGCAGGATCGAGAAGACCCAGACCGGGAACGTCTGCTCGAAGCCGCCGTTGAAGAACGAGATCTCGAAGTTGTTGAACGACCAGGCGAAGGCGAAGATCGACGCGGCGGCGATCGACGGCCCGACCTGCGGCAGGACGACGTAGCGAAGCATCTGCCGCTGCGTCGCGCCGAGGTCGATCGCGGCCTCCTCGAGCGAGCGCTGGAAGCGGACGAGGCCGGCGGAGACGATCGCGACGACGAGCGGGAAGGTGACGACGAGGTGCATCAGCGTGATCGTCTGCAGCGACAGCGACACCCCGATCTCGCTGAAGAAGATCAGCCCGGCGACGCCGATGATCAGCCACGGCACGACGAGCACCGCCCCGTTCAGCCCGGCGATGAAGCCGCGGCCCCGGAACCGCAGCCGCGTCAGCCCCCAGGCGGCGAGCGTCCCGAGGACGACCGAGAGCACCATCACGATCGTCGCCACGATCAGCGAGTTGACGACCGCGTCACGGGCCTGGCCGTTGTTCCAGGCCTCCTCGTACCACTTGGTCGTGAACCCCTCCCAGGGCAGCGAGATGATCGACGAGTCGTTGAACGAGAACAGCGCCAGCATCAGCACCGGGCCGAACAGGACCACCATCACGAAGGCGACCAGCAGCCCCCCGGCGAGGCCGGGGAGGCGGCTGCGGACCCGGTGGCCGAGCGGCCGCTCGACGGGTGCCGCCGCATCCGCGCGGGCCGGCGCCGGGGGCGCCGCTGCTACTCGGCCTGGACTTCCTGCCATGCGCGCTCGTAGACGTCGGCGTTGTCGGGCTCGGTCTGGGGGATCGCGTTGTCGAGGTTGCGCGGGTCGGCGCTCTTCTCGAACTCGGGGCTGACCAGCGGCAGCGCCTTCGGGTTCATCGCGACGAAGCCCATGTCACCGGAGATCGCCTGCGCCTCCGGAGAGGCGTAGTAGTTGATCAGCTTGTAGGCGGCGTCGATGTTCTGCGCCTGCGACGTGATCGCGAGGCCGCAGACCCACGACAACGCGCCCTCCTCGGGCGCGATCCACTCGACCGGCACGCCGTCGTCGACCATCGTCTGCGTGGTGCCGCGACCGCCGTCGGCGATGACGACCTCGCCGGACTTGAACAGGTTCACCATCGATGCGTCCGACTCCGCGAACGCGCGGAAGTTGTCGCGGTGGTCGAGCAGGTACTGCTTCGCCTCCTCGACCTCCTCGTCGCTGAGGTTCATCGGGTCCTCCATCCCGATCGCCAGCGCGGCGGCGCCGAGCGCGGTCAATGGCGTCGCCTCGAGCGCCGCCCGCCCGGCGTAGGCGTCGTCGAACAGGTCCTGCCACGAGCTCACGTCAGCCGGATCGACCTCGTCGGTGTTGACGACCAGCCCCTGCGGTCCCGCGGAGGCCGGCACGAAGAGCACGTCGCCGTTCTCGTCGCGAACCTCGGGCGCGTCCGAGAAGGCGAGCTCGTCGAAGGCCGGTATCGCCTTCTCGTCGAGCGGCCGCAGCAGCCCCCGCGCGAGCAGCGGCTCCATCTCGTCGGTGCAGACCTCGACGACGTCGGCCTCGAACCCGCCCGCAAGCTTCGCCGCCGCCGCCTTGTTGGAGTCGAACGTCGCGGTCTCGAGGTCGACATCGGGGTTCGCCTTCTCGAACGGCGCGATCATCTCGTCGGGGACGGTGTCGCCGTAGGCGAACACCTTCAACGTGCCGCTCACCGGCGCATCCGGGTCGTCGGGAGCCGGCGCGACCCCGGTATCGCCGCTGCCGCCGCCGCAACCCGCGACCGCGATCAGTGCCGTGGCCGCCACAAGCGCTGCCAGCATCTGCCTTCTCATCCTGCCCTCCTCCTGTTTCACTGCGCCTGGAACTCGCGGAACGCCCTGACCCACTCCTGGTAGTTCGGGGGCTCCGTCTCCGCGATTGCGTTCTCGATCGAGCTCGGGTCGGCGGTCCTGCGGGCGCTCGGGGGCGCCAGCGGGATCGCCTTCGGGTTGGTGACGACGTAGCCGTTGGCGGCGCGGATCGCCTGCGCCTCGGGCGACGCCTGCCAGTTGATCAGCCTGTAGGCGGCGTCGACGCTGGCGGCGTCGCTCGTGATCGCCAGGCCGCAGACCCAGGAGAGCGGCCGCTCCACCGGCGCCACCCAGCGCGCATCGACGCCGGTGTCGCGGATCCGCTCGGTCAGCCCGGGGCCGCCGTCGGCGAGCGCGATCTCGTTCGACTTGAAGAGGTTGACGACGTCGGCATCGGAGCGCCACAGCGAGCGGAACTGGTCACGGCTGTCGATCAGCTTCTGCTTGACCTGCTCGAGCTGCTCGGAGGTGAGGTTCATCGGGTCCTCGATGCCGAGCGCGAGCGCCGCCGCCGCGATCGCCGGCAGCGGGTAGTCGGCCTCGAGCGCCGTGCGATCGGCGTAGGCGGGATCGAAGAGGTCGGTGAACGAGTCGATCTCGCCGGGCTCGATCTCCTCGGCGTCGTAGATCAACCCCTGCGGCCCCGCCGAGAGCGGCACGAGCATCACGTCGTCGCCGTCGCGGACGCCGTCGGCGTCGCGAAAGACGAGCTGGTCCCAGTCGGCGATCCCGGCCGGGTCGATCGGCCGCAGCAGGCCGCGGTCGGTGAGGGCGCTCATCTCGTCGAGGCAGACCTCGACGACGTCGGCCTCGAACCCGCCCGCCAGCTTCGCCGCCGCCTCCTCGTTGGAGCCGAAGCTCGCCGTCTTCACCTCGAGGTCGGGATTCGCCTCGCGGAACGGATCGAGCATCTCGTCGGTGATCGTGTCCTGGTAGGCGAAGACGGTCAGCGTCCCGCTCACCGGCGCGTCGGGGTCGGACGGCGCCGGGGCCGGCTCGGCGTCGCCGCTCGCGCCGCCGCAGCCGGCGAGCGCCGCCGCGGCGACCGCC
>CAZTGN010000023.1:0-15478 GCA_964613275.1 uncultured Conexibacter sp.
CGAAGCCGACGAGCCGCTTGCTCGCCGGATCCCAGAGCTTGAGCCGCGCGCAGCGCAGCGCCTTGCCGACCCCGAGGACCGGCACCTGGGCGAAGACCTCGTTCTCGTCGTGGGCCCTCTGCAGGTTGTAGTTGGGGATCCGGGCGCTGAGATGGTGGACGTGATGGAGGCCGATGTTCCCGGTGAAGAACTGCAGCGGCTGCGGCAGCTTCAGGTAGCTGCTGCCCCGCAGCGCCGCCTCCGTGTAGTCCCAGGCGTCGGAATTCTCCCAGTAGACGTCCTCGAACTGGTGCTGGACGAAGAACAGCCAGACGCCGGCCGTGCCCGCGAGGATCACGAGCGGCGCCTCGATCAGCAGGACGGCCTGCCAGCCGAAGGCGAAGCAGGCGGCCGCGACCATCGCCGCGACGGCGACGTTCGTCAGCAGGATGCTGTTGCGGAGCTTCCCCGGCTTCGACCCGGCCCAGACGCGGGGGCCGATCAGCAGCGACCACAGCGGCCCGATCCCGAACATGACGAGCGGGTGGCGGAAGAGCCGGTACCCGAGGCGCGACCGCCAGGGCTTCGAGTAGTACTCCTCGACGGTCCAGGTCGGAACGTCACCGGTCCCGCGCCGGTCGAGGTCGCCGGCGCTGCCGTGGTGGATCGCGTGGTGGTGCCGCCAGTTCGCGAAGCACTGGAAGGTCAGCAGTCCGAAGATCCGCCCGCCCCATACGTTCGCCCGTCGCGACGCGAAGAACGACCCGTGGGTGCAGTCGTGGAAGAGGATGAAGGTCCGAAGCAGGAAGCCCGCGGCGGGAACCGCGATCGCGAGGACGAGCCAGTAGGAGACGTCGAGCGCCGCGTACATCAGCCCCCACAGCGCCACGAACGGCACCGCCGAGGTGAGGATGTCGAGCAGCGAGCGGACGAACACCGGCCGCGCGTAGGGCGCCATCGCCTCACGCCAGTAGGGATCGGAGCTCTTCATGCGAGGATCAGCTTTCCGGATCGGGGGCAGCGGGAGCGTCATCCTACGCGTCACGGGGCGTCCGGCGCCCGCGCGGCAGGGGTGGGGCGGCGCACTTTGTACGCGCGGACAATGGAAGTTGCGGGATAACGGCCTACGGTTGCGGCCCGAACTTGCGACGATTCGCGAACGGCTCCGCCCCTGCGACGGGTCGAGCCGCGCAGCCACGAGAAGGAGCAACCGCAGCCAATGACCGTCACCAGGGCCCGCAAGCACAACCTCAGCGCCGCGAGCTGGAGCGCCAACGGCCGCTCGATCGAGACCGGCGACCTCCGCGACGCGGCCAACCATCCATACGCCGCCAACGTCTTCTCGCCGGCCGTCCAGAGGGAGCGGCTCTCGAAGGAGACCTACGAGCACCTGAACGAGACGCTGGCGTCGGGAGCCGCCCTCGACCCCTCCCTGGCCGACGAGGTCGCCCACGCGATGAAGGAGTGGGCCCTCGAGCACGGCGCGACCCACTACACGCACATGTTCCAGCCGCTGACCGGGCTGACCGCCGAGAAGCACGACTCCTTCTTCGAGCCCGGCCAGGACGGCGAGGCGATCGCGCGCCTCTCCGGCGGCGAGCTGATCCAGGGCGAGCCGGATGCCTCCTCGTTCCCGACCGGAGGCATCCGCGCGACCTTCGAGGCGCGTGGCTACACGGCCTGGGATCCGACGAGCCCGGCGTTCCTGCTCGAGAACCCGAACGGCGTCCTGCTCTGCATCCCGACCGCGTTCGCGTCGTGGACGGGCGAGGCGCTCGACGCGAAGATCCCGCTGCTGCGCTCGATGGACGCGCTCTCGAGCTCCGCCGTCAACGCGCTGCGCCTGCTCGGCGACGACGAGACCAATCGCGTCTTCACGACGGTCGGACCCGAGCAGGAGTACTTCCTGATCGACGAGCAGTACTACTTCGAGCGTCCCGACCTCGTCACGACCGGCCGGACGCTGTTCGGCGCCCGCCCGCCGAAGGGCCACGAGCTCGACGACCACTACTTCGGCTCGATTCCCGAGCGGATCCTCGCCTGCATGCTCGAGACCGAGCGCGAGCTGGTCAAGCTCGGGGTCCCGGTCAAGACCCGCCACAACGAGGTCGCGCCCGGCCAGTACGAGGTCGCGCCGATCTTCGAGAACTCGAACGTCGGCTCCGACAACCAGCAGCTGACGATGCAGATCATGCAGAACGTCGCCCGCCGCTACGGGCTCGTCTGCCTGCTGCACGAGAAGCCGTTCGCCGGCGTCAACGGATCCGGCAAGCACAACAACTGGTCGATGAGCACCGACACCGGGACGAACCTGATGGACCCCGGCAAGACCCCGGCCGAGAACGCGAGCTTCGTGTTCTTCTGCACGGCGGTCATCCAGGCGGTCAACAAGCACCAGGGCCTGTTGCGCGCCTCGGTCGCCAACATCGGGCAGGATCATCGGCTCGGGGCGAACGAGGCGCCGCCGGCGATCATCTCGATCTTCCTCGGCGCCGAGCTCGACAAGGCGTTCGAGTCGATCGTCTCCGGCGAGGGCAGCGGGATCACCGAGGATGCGACGCTGGGGCTCGGGACTCCGGTCCTGCCGCCGCTGCCGATGCACGGCGGCGATCGCAACCGGACCTCGCCGTTCGCGTTCACGGGCAACAAGTTCGAGTTCCGGGCGCTCGGGTCGAGCATGTCGATCGCGTTTCCGAACACGGTCCTGAACACGATCGTCGCCGAGGCCATCGACGACCTCGCCGGCAGGCTGAAGGAGCGGATCGACGGTGGCGAGGAGGTCGGCCCGGCCGTTGCCGACGTGGTCACCGAGAGCTACTCCTCCAACAGGCAGGTCTGCTTCGGCGGCGACAACTACTCGGAGGAGTGGCACGCCGAAGCCCAGCGCCGGGGGCTCAGGAACCTGCGGACGACGCCGGACGCCCTGCCGGAGGTGATCGCTCCCGCCACGGTCGCCGCGTTCGAGCGGTACAACGTGCTCTCCAGGCGCGAGCTCGAGGCGCGCTTCGAGGTCTGGGTCGAGCAGTACTCGGTCCGCGCCAACATCGAGGCGGAGACCGCCTGCTCGATCGCCAAGACGATGCTGCTGCCCGCGGCGATCCGCTACGCGACCGAGGTCGACGCCGCCCGCATCGAAGGGGTCGCGGCGGAGCTGCGGTCGCTGATCGAGCAGTTCGTGACCAGGATCCAGGAGCTCGAGCGGGCGAATGTCTATCCCGACGGGCTCGAGGGCATCGAGCTGGCCGAGCACGCGCGCGACGAGCAGCTCGTGCGGATGGCCGAGGTGCGGGAGGTCGCCGACAGCCTCGAGCTGATCGTCGCCGACGACCTCTGGCCGCTCCCGAAGTACAGCGAGATCCTGTTCATCAAGTAGGGGGGACGGCCCCGAGGGGGCGGTCCCGATCCGCACTTCACCGTCCACCCGAGCTGCGGGCGGTTGCGGCTGCCACGTGCGGCGCCCCGGGCGCGCGCCGTGGCGCGAGACCCTGGCGCTGTTGATCGCAACGCAATAGGGTCGGGGCATGGCCGAGCCCGTCGACGTCGAGCAGCTCGACCCGGAGGCGTTCCGGGAGTTCCTCGAGCGATCGCGGACGGGGGACGACGGGCCGGTCGTGATGCTCAACCTGCTGGCGTTGAAGCCTGACGGCGGCTTCGAGAAGTACATGGAGTACGGAGCCGCGGTGGCCCCGATCCTGGAGGAGGTCGGCGGCAGGCCGCTCTACAGCGCCCGTGGCAGCCGGGCGCTGATCGGCGGTGAGCGCGTCTGGGATCTGGTCCTGCTGGTCGAGTACCCGAGCCGGGCCGCGTTCCTGGGGATGATCGGCTCCCCCGGATATCAGGAGATCGCCCACCTCCGGACCGAGGCGATCACCGCCTCGGAGCTGCACCCGCTCGAGCTCGCGGGTTGAGCTCGCCGCCGATGGTCGGCTCCGCGGGAACGGGTGCGCGGGAGGGGCGAGCGCCTCAGCCGACGGCGACGGCGGCATCGGCGCGATCGCGGCCGGCCTCGAGCTCGCGGCTGAGCGACCTCATGTAGTCGTCGTAGTCGACCTGGATCGTGTGCCGCTTCGATGCGACGTAGCGCCTCCGCATCCGCCGCCTGACCTTGGCGATATCAGCCTCCATCGCCGCTCGCGAGGGCAGCTCGAAGCGGCCCCGGAGCGACTCGCCGATCAGCGTCGCCTGGCGTTCGGCGATCGGCATGATCGCCCCGAGCGGCTGCACGAAGCCGATGAAGAAGAGGTTCCCGTGCTCGGGGTGGAACATGAACCGGTAGAGCGGCAGCTCGTTGTCGGCCGCCGACAGCAGCTCCTCCTCGAAGAACGGGAACGTGATCCTGTAGCCGGTGCAGTAGACGACGAGATCGGCGTGGACCTCGCTGCCGTCGGTGAAGCGGACGCGATCGCCCTCGAGCGCGGCGATGTTCGGCTTCGGCGTGATCGCGCCGTGGGCGAGCCGGTCGAGGATCCGGCCGCTGACCGTCGGATGCGCGTGCGCGAACCTGTGGTCCGGCTCGGGCAGGCCGTAGCTCTCCATGCGCCCGACGTTGAGCCGCAGCAGGCCGCCCATGATCGGGAAGCGGATCCAGTAGGGCAGCCATTCGGCGCCGCCGATCTGATCCACCGGCTTGCCGAACATGTACTTGGGGATCACGTAGGCGCCGCGCCGTGCCGCCAGGTAGGTGTTGCGCGCGTGGTAGGAGGCATCGACGGCGATGTCCATCGCCGAGTTGCCCATGCCGAGGACGACGACGTCCTTGTCGGCGATCTGGGTCTCCTCCTCGTAGTCGTGGGAGTGCATCTGCCCGCCGGCGAAGTCCTCGCTGCCGGGGAAGGGCGGCTGCGGCCAGCGCGGGTCCCAGTGGTGGCCGTTGGCGACGACGACCGCGTCGTAGACCTCGGTCCCGCCCTCGCTGGTCCGCACCTCCCAGCGGCCGTCGCCACGGCGCTCGACGTGGTCGACCCCGACCCCGAAGCGGATCCTGTCGCGGAAGCCGAAGTGGTCGACGTAGTCGTCGAAGTAGCGGGCGATGTGGTCGTGGCGCGGGAAGTCCGGGTACGACTTCGGCATCGGGTAGTCGGCGTACTCCATCCGCTCCCGTGACGTGTTGATGTGCAGGGAGCGGTACGAGGACGAGATCCGGTTCCGGTTCTGGAACACCCAGTTGCCGCCGACGCGGTCGGAGAGCTCGTAGCAGTCGAACGGCAGTCCGCGATCGTGCAGCGCCTTGGCGCCGGCGATGCCGCTGGAGCCGGCGCCGATGATGCATGTCCTCGGGTCTTCGCCACCGTTCATCGCCGCTCTGACAACCGAGGTTACCCACCGCGGGGTCTGTCACGATTGCGCGGTGGGACGTGATCGCCTCGCCGCGACGAGCGGCATCGTCGCAGCCGTGGCCGCCCTCGCCCTCGCCCTGGCGATCGCACCCGCGGCGGTCGCGGCCTTCGAGCCCGGCTCCGGGTCGGTTGGAGACCCGATCTACCCGCAGGTCGGAAACGGCGGCTACGACGTCCTCCACTACGCGGTCGAGCTCGACTACGACCCGGCGACGAACCGCCTCGAAGCCGGGACCAGGGCGACGATCACCGCCCGGGCGACCCAGGATCTCTCCCGGTTCAGCCTCGACTTCCAACGCGAGCTCGAGATCGACTCCGTCACCGTCGACGGCCTTCCCGCCGCGCGGACCGCGAGGCGGGACGCGAGGCCGCGGCTGAGCCGCGATCCCGCCGTGACCCAGCCGGCGAAGCTGACCGTGACCCCGGCCGCCGGGATCGAGGCGGGCGCGAGCTTCACGGTCGTCGTCGCCTACCGGGGCCGCCCCGAGCCGATCGTCGATCCGGACGGCTCGTCCGAGGGCTGGCTTCGGGCCTGCTCGGCCCCCGGGGATTGCGACGGCTCCTACACGGTGAACGAGCCGATCGGCGCCCAGAGCTGGTTCCCCTGCAACAACCACCCCTCCGACAAGGCGAGCTTCGAGCTCGCGACCACCGCGCCGGTCGCCTTCACGGCCGTCGGTGCCGGCGTGCAGGTCTCCCGCGTCGACAACGGCGACGGCACGGCGACGACCACCTGGCGCGAGGACGCGCCGATGGCGCCGTATCTGGCGACGGGCACGGTCGGCCGCTTCGACGTCGCGACCGGCTCGATGCGGGACGAGACGAGCGGCGCCGATATCCCGATCTTCACCGCCGTCGACAGCGCCGGCGCTCCCCGGCGCAAGGCCGAGGTGGAGGCGACGGCGGCGCGGATCCCCGAGATCGTCAGCTTCGCGGCGGCCCGGCTCGGCCCCTACCCGTTCGCCGGCGTCGGCCTCGTCGCCGACTGGGTGCCCGCGGTCGGCTACGTGCTCGAGAACCAGACCAAGCCGCACTTCCCGGGCAACCGGAATGGACCCTACGTAGGGGCCTCGACGCTGGCCCACGAGCTCGCTCACCAGTGGATGGGCGACAGCATCTCGCCGGCGCGCTGGACGGTGATCTGGTTCAACGAGGGCTGGGCGACGCTGATCGAGGTCATGTTCGACCACGCCGAGGGTGGCCGCCAGACGCCGCGCGAGTACTTCCGGACCGTCTACCGCTCGGCCCGCAAGCGGTGGCGGATAGCGCCGGCACGGCTCGAGGGCGACCCGACGCAGCTCTTCAACAGCTTCGTCGTCTACAACCGCCCGGGCGCGATGCTGCAGGGGCTGCGGATGATCGTCGGCCAGCGGCGCTTCCGCCAACTCGCCCTCGACCTCGCCGCCCGCTACGGTCACGGCAACATCGACCGGCCCCGGTTCGTTGCGGCGGCGAAGCGGGCGAGCGGCTTCCACGGTCGGAGGCTGCGTCGCCTCGGTGCCTACCTGCGCCAGTGGCTGCTCTGGGAGCGACGGCCGCACCTGACCCCCACCGACTTCTGAGACCCGAGAGGAGCGAAGATGACCGAGAAGTCCGACTTCGACGCCGAGCAGTGGGAGCGGATCGCGACCGCGCCGGCGGTCGCGGCGATGTACGTGATCACCGCCGAGAAGGGCGGCACCCTGCGTGAGAGCATGGCCGTCGGCAAGGCCTACGCCGAGGCCCGCGAGAGCTCGACCGGCTCCGGGCTCGTCGACGAGATCGTCGCCGGCCTCGGCCCCGCCGCCCCGGAGCGGTTCAGCAGCAAGGAGCAGCTCCAGGCGGAGGCGATCGGGAGGATCCGCGCGGCGAAGGAGGAGCTGGCCGCGCAGGCCGACGAGGGCGATGTCGCCGCCTACCGCGACTTCATCCTCGCGGTCGCCCGGCGGGTCGCCGAAGCCGACAAGAGCGGCGGCGTCCTCGGCATCGGCGGCGAGCGGGTGAGCGAGCGCGAAGCCGCCGCGATCGAGGAGATCCGGGCCGCGCTCGGATAGCTGACTCCGGCGGATGCTCCGGGCTTCGCCCGTCCGCTTCCGGGATCACCCCGGCGGAATGCTCCGCTTCGCGTCCGCTTCCGGGATCACCCCGGCGGAATGCTCCGCTTCGCGTCCGCTTCCGCCGGACCGTTGGCGGGCCGCGCCGGCTTGACGATCGATCCCCGATTGCCCCGACGCAGTGCTCCGCGGAGCACTGCGAGGCGTTGAGCCGCGAGCGGGCAGGCGAAGGGCGGCGAAGGGAGGCGTTGCTGAAGCGACGTCGACCCGGAGGTCAAGGTGCACGCCCCTCTCGACGACCCTCTGGCGGCAATCCACGTCCGCACCGACGATTTCCTGCAGCCGCGATGCGGCCCCGGCCGGCCGCCGCAGATCAGCGACGCCGAGCTGATCGCCCCGGCGATCGCCCGGGTCTTCCTCGGCCTGCCCGACGACCGTCAGTCGACCGCCGGTTCCTGGCGATGGCGCGCTACCGGCTCGCCCACCTGTTTCCCTACCTGCCCCGACAGCCCGCCGACGGCGAGCGGCTGCGCAAGCCGAGGGCCGGCTCGGGCCCGAGCGCCGCGGGGCGCGGACGCTGCCGGGGCGATGGGCGCGGGTCGGCGGCCGTTGGCCCTCGCCGCCGGGCTCTTCCACGACGCGATGATCGGCCGGCCCGGGCGCAGCTTCGCCGCCTACGGGGATTGATTCGGGATCAACCGGCTATCGGTGGGCGGAACGGTTCGCGACCGTGGCGGCGATTCGCTCGACGGCGGCGCGGAGGAGGTCCGGCGAGGTGCCGGCGTTGAGGCGGACGTGGCCCTCGCCGCCGCGGCCGAACATCGGACCGGAGCTGAGCGCGAGGCGGCCACGCTCGAGGATCGGCGCGGCCGGGTCCGGCCCGAGGTCGCAGGCGCCGAGGTCGATCCAGGCGAGGTAGCCGGCGGCGGGCGGCACCCAGCCCGCATCGGGCAACAGCTCGACCAGCAGCGCGCCGAGCAGCTCGCGGTTGTGGGCGATGACGGCGAGGACCGAGTCGAGCCAGGCGTCGCCGTCGCGGTATGCCGCGGCGGCGGCGATCGCGCCGAGGTGTCCGCAATGGCGGGCGCCGACCGGCAGCCCGGCGGCGGCCGAACGCGCGGGCTCGGCGGCGGTCACGATCTGCGCGCAGCCGAGCCCGGCGATGTTGAACGCCTTCGACGCCGAGACGAGGGCGATGCCGCGGGCGCGGGCGGCGTCGGAGACGGTCAGGAAGGGCACGTGCCTCGCTCCGGGGAGGACGAGCGGCGCGTGGATCTCGTCGGCGAGCACCCAGCTCTCGTGCGCGGCGGCGAGCTCGGCGAGCTCGGCGAGCTCGGCCGAGGTCACGACGGCGCCGGTCGGGTTCTGCGGGTTGCAGAGCAGGATCGCGCGGGCGCCGGCCGCGAAGGCGGCGTCGACCCCGTCGAGGTCGAGGCGGTGATCGGGGCCGAGCGGGACCTCGACGAGGCCGCAACCCGCGTCACCGACCAGGCTGAAGAAGGGGTGGTAGACGGGCGGGCTGACGATCACGCCGTCGCCCGGCTCGAGCAGGGTCCGCAACAGGTCGGTCAGCCCACCGACCACATCGCCGGTCGCGATCACCTGCTCGGCATCGACCTGCCAGCCATGCCGGCGCTCGAGGAAGCCGGCGAGCGCTTCGGCGAGGCCGACCGCAGCCGGGCTCGCGTAGCCGGCGTCGTCGCGCTCGACCGCCTCCGCGAGCGCGGCCTTGACCGGCGCCGCGAGCGGGAAGTCCATCTCGGCCACCCAGGCCGGGAGCACGTCGGGCCCGAACCGGCTCCACTTGACGCTGCGACGGGCGCGAAGGCGATCGAGCGTCAGGTCCGTCAGCTCGGGATCGAGTGCGACGGGCGCCATGACGCCCAACCTATCGGCCGCCAACGCCCCGCCGGTCCCACCTCTAGGCTGTGCCGCCGGTCGGGGTCAGCGAGCGGACGGAGGTCGAGCGGTGAGCGGAGAGCGGACGGCACGACGCGAGGCGGGCGAGGGCTGGGTGTCGTTCATCGGCGTCCTCTTCGCCCTGCTCGGGACGTTCAACGCGCTCGACGGAATCGTCGCCCTCGCCGGCGACGCGCAGTTCCGCGAGGAGAACCTGTTCTTCGGCGACCTCACGTTCTGGGGCCTGACGCTGCTCGGGATCGGCGCCCTGCAGCTGCTCACCGCGGTCCTGATCCTGCGCCGGAACGCCAACGGCCAGGGCCTCGGGATCATCCTCTGCGCCTTCAACCTGATCTGGCAGCTCTTCTTCGTCGCCGTCTTCCCGATCTGGTCGCTCTTGATCATCGCCGCCGACGTCCTGATCATCTACGGGCTCTGCATCCACGACCGCCACTTCAAGTAGCGACGCCGCCCGTACCGCCGTGGCGGCGGTGCAGGGCGACGCCGAGAAGCCCGAGCGGCAGCGGCACCCAGTAGGTGAAGAGCCGGTAGAGGAAGGTCGCGAGCAGGGCGTCGCCGGCGCCGACCCCGGCCAGCGCGAGCAGCGCCGTCAGGCCGGTCTCGACGAAGCCGAGGCCGCCGGGGGTGACCGGGATCTGCGCGAGGACCTGAGCGAGGCAGAAGGCGAGCAGGACCAGCCCCGGGTACGGATGGGCTCCGACCGCCGCGAGCGAGGCGAGCAGGATCGCGTAGTCGAACGCCCAACGGCCGACGGTCGCAAGCAGCGCCTTCGGCCAGTCGTCGCCGAGCGCGGCGACGATGCGGTCGCGCTCGCGCTCGACCCGCTCGGCGAGGTGGCGGGTGTGCGGGGAGCGACGACGGAGCCGGTTGCGGACGCGCTCGATCGCCGTTGCGGCGACCCGCAGCGGCCGGTCGGCGGCGACCATCAGGACGGCGAGCCCGGCGAGGACCACGAAGACGGCGAGGCTCGCGAGCGCGGGGGTGAGCAGGCCGTCGTCGATGCGGCCGCCGATCAGGAGCGGCAGCGCCAGCACCGGCAGCGCGAGGACGATCGCGAAGGTGAGCAGGTTCACCGCCGTGATCCCGGCGACGGCGCGCCCGCGCTCGACGCCCCGCTCGACCAGCATCCGGTACTGCAGCGCCGCACCCATCGCACCGCCCCCCGGCGCGATCTTCGCGAGGGCGTTGCCGGCCAGCTGGGAGTCGATCACCGCCGACCACGGCGCCCGCGGGATCGTCAGCCGCTGCAGCACCCAGAGGCAGGCGAGCGAGGCGAGCAGGAGCAGCGCCAGCAGCGGGAACCAGAGCGGCGAGATCTCGCTCAGGCTCTGCCACGAGCCGAGGACATCGATCAGGCTCGGCGCGACGAGGTAGAGCGAGACGCCGGTCACCAGCAGCCAGAAGGCGGTGCGACGGATGCTCGGCCCGCGGGCCTCGGCCTCGGCCTCACCGCGCGCGATCTCGGTCTCGGCGTGGGTGCGGGCGTCGATCGCCCGCTCGATGCGGTCGCCCAGCGAGTCGCGCCGCCCCGATCCGGGACCGGCGCTCAAGCCGCGCGAGCCCGGAGCGTGCCCACGGCGGCCTCGAAGGCGGCGACCGCGGCGTCGACGAGCGCTTCGCGGTCGCCGTCGGGACGGTCGAGCGAGGCCAGGATCGCGGCCTCGAGGAAGCCGACCCAGCCGCGGAGGACCGCGCGGACGTCGGCGCGCTCGACGTCGAGGCCGGCGACCGACGCGATCAGCCCGATCTCCTCCCAGCGCTGCGCCTCGATCCGCTCGAACACCTCGCGGAAGCCGGCGCCGCCGCTCATCAGCGAGCGATACGCGGCCGGATGGTCCGCCGCGTCGTCGTAGTAGGAGCCGACCGCGTGGCGCAGGCGCTGCTCGACCCCGAGGCCGTCCGGCACGGACTCCATTCGAGCCTGAAACCCGGCCAACAGCGGCTCGAGCGCGGCGACGTACAGCTCCTTCTTCGATCCGAAGTACTGGAAGACGAGGCCGTGGGAGACCCCGGCCCGCTCGGCGATGTCATCGACCATGACGTCGTCGTAGTCGCGCGCGAGGAACTCGTCGAGGGCCACGTCGAGGAGCTGCCGGCGGCGGCGGCGGGCCCTCTCGGTTGTCAGCGGACGCGATCCCAGGGCGCCGTGAGTCTAGATGGCCGATGCCGAGCCACCACGGGCCCGGATCCGGAGCCGGCGATCCGATCGTGCCGACGCCCGGAGCCGCGGGGCGGCGGTGTGCGAAGGTGCCGGGCCGATGGCGGCGATCGAGCTCGAGGGCGTGGTGAAGACGTTCGGCCCGATCCGGGCCGTGGACGGCCTCGACCTGTCCGTTCCCGAGGGCATCTGCCTCGGCCTGCTGGGGCCCAACGGCGCCGGCAAGTCGACGACGATGCGGCTGTTGACCGGGCAGGCGATCGCCGATAGCGGCCGCCTCCGCGCCCTCGGCTACGAGCTGCCCGCGCGGTCGAAGGAGGCGCGGGCGCGGATGGGCGTCGTCCCGCAGCTCGACAACCTCGACATCGACGTCACCGTCGAGGAGAACCTGGCCGTGTTCGCGCGGCTCTACCGGGTCCCGGACATCGGCGACGCCGTCGATCGCGCCCTCGCCCTCGCGCGGCTCAGCGACCGGCGCCGTGACGCGGTCGACGAGCTCTCGGGCGGCATGCGGCGGCGCCTGTTGATCGCGCGCGGCCTCGTCCACCGTCCCCGCCTCGTGCTCCTCGATGAGCCGACGGTCGGGCTCGACCCGCAGATCCGGGCCGAGGTCTGGACCCTGATCGAGGGCCTGCGGGCCGAGGGGACGACGATCCTGATGTCCACCCACTACATCGAGGAGGCGGAGCGGCTCGCCGACGATGTCGCGCTGATGGCGCAGGGGAAGGCGATCGCGAGCGGCCGGCCCGGCGCGCTGATCGCCGAGCACGCGGGGCGGCGCACGGCCGAGTACTACGCGCCGCCGGAGCGACGGGCCGAGGTCCGCCGCGCGGCCGAGGCCGCCGGGCTCGGCGTCCGCTCGGCCGGCCCGGCGCTGGTCATCGTCGGCTGCGAACGCGCGCCCGCGGGGCTCGTGCCCGAGGACGCGATCATCCGTCCGAGCTCGCTCGAGGACGTATTCGTCGAGCTCACCGGCGAGGAGCTCGAATGAGGCGGATCGAGCCCGCCGCGGTCCTCGGGGTGATGAGCCGGGAGGTCGCCAACTTCCGGACGTTCTGGCGCAGCACCACCTTCTCGAGCCTGATCGAGCCGATGATCTACCTGCTCGCGTTCGGGCTCGGGCTCGGCACGACGCTGGTGACCCAGGTCGACGGCATCGACTACGTCGAGTTCGTCGGCACCGGGATGGTCGCGACGGCGGTCGTCTTCGCGAGCGCCCTGCCGGCGATGTTCGGGACCTTCGTCAAGCACCGCTTCCAGCGCACCTACGACGCGATTCTCGCCGCGCCGGTCGACGTCGAGGAGCTGGTCAGCGGCGAGATGCTCTGGATCGGGCTGCGGGCCGGCGTCTTCGGCACCTTCCCGCTGCTCGTCACGATCGGCTTCGGGCTCGAGCCCGCGCCGGGCATGCTGCTCGTCCCGTTCTTCGCGTTCGTGACCGCGCTCGCCTTCGCCGGGTTCGGGATCGCCGTCGCCGGCAGCGTCGCCAAGATCGACCAGTTCAACTACGTGACCACGCTCGTGATCACCCCGATGTTCCTGCTCGCGGGCACCTTCTTCCCGATCGACCAGCTTCCCGAGTGGGCCCAGCTGCTCTCCCAGCTCAACCCGCTGCACCAGCTCGTCGTCCTCGTCCGCAACGCCTGCTTCGGCTTCGAGCCGACCGACCTCCTTCGACTCGCCGGGCTCGTCACGCTCGTCTTCGTGATGTGGCGGCTCGCGATCCGCCAGCTCACCGGCCGGCTGATCGACTGATGGGCCCGGCGCCTCAGCGGGAGCAGCTCACGCAGCGGACGCTCTCCGGCCGGCCGCGCAGGCGACCGGCCCCGATCGCGGCGCCGCAGACGTCGCAGGTTCCGTAGCTCCCCTCGTCGAGCTTCTCCAGGGCCCGCTCGAGGCGACCCCCGATCGCCTCCAGGCTGTCGGCGACGCCGACGTCGTTGAAGCGGTCGATCGCCTCGTTGGTCCCGTCGCCGATCCGCTTGCCGAAGCCGATGCCGGAGCCGCGCTCGGGCGGCTTCGTCAGCGCCGCGAGGCGGTCGCGCACCTCCGCGAGCCGCTCCCGCAGGCTCGCCTCGACCTCGTCGAGGTCGAGCGCCTCGGCTTCCGGTTCGGGATCCACGACCTCCCATCCTCGCGCAGATCCGCCTCCGCCGCCGCGGCTCCGCCCCGCCCCCGCTCCGCCGCGGCCCATCCGCTGCCGAGCACGCCCGCGATAGGTTGGCGCGATGGCAGGCCCACTGCTCGTCGTCGATGCCCCCTCGATGCTCTACCGGGCGTTCTTCGCGCTGCCGAAGTCGATCAGGGGCGCCGGCGGCCGGCCCGTCAACGCCCTGCTCGGGACGGCCAATCTCGTCGTCCGCGAGGTCGCCGAGCACGGTCCCCGAGCCGTCGTCCTCTGCTTCGGGGCCGAGGCCGCCCACTACCGGGTCGAGCTCCACGCCGGCTATCACGCCGATCGCCCGGAGATGCCGGAGCAGCTCGAGTCGCAGTGGGCCGAGAGCCGCGCTTTCTTCACGGCCTTCGACTGGCTCGTCATCGAGCACGAGACGCTGGAGGCGGACGACCTGCTCGGCACGCTCGCCGCCGCCGAGACCGCGGCGGGCGGGCGGACCCTGCTGCTGACCGGCGATCGCGACATGTTCCAGTGCGTCGACGACTCGGTGACCGTGCTGTTCCCGGCCAGGGGAGCCCGCGGGATGGAGCCGATCGGCCCGGCCGAGGTGCGCGCCCGCTACGGCATCGACCCGGGGCAGGTGCCCGACTTCATCGCCCTCCGCGGCGATCCCTCCGACGGCATCCCCGGCGCCAGGGGGATCGGCGAGAAGACCGCGGCCGAGCTCCTGCGCCGCTACGGCGACCTCGACGGCGTCCTCGAGCACGCGCTCGAGCAGACGACGCCGCGGATCCGCGGCGCTCTCCGCGACGGCCGCGACGAGCTCCTCGCCTTCCGCGAGATGGCGCGCCTTCAGGATGCGGGCGTCGGTCGCCCGCCCGATGCCGCCACCGACTGGGCAGCGGGAGCCGCCGCCGCCGAGCGGCTCGGAATGAACGCCCTGGCCGGGCGGCTGCGGGAGATGGGGTAGAGGCGAATCGGGTCCCCCCGCGGTACCCGATTCGCAGTTGACCCTGAGTCAGCGGCGGTTCAGGTCGCCAGGAACTCCGCCATCGCCTCGTGGACCCGCTCGGGGCGCTCGAGCTGCGGGACGTGGCCGCAGTCGAGCTCGAGGTGAAGGGCGCCGGGGAGGGCGCGCTCGACGTGACGCAGGAACGAGATCGGGACGAGCACGTCCTCGCGGCCCCAGACGAACAGGGAGCCGGGCTCGAGGCGCTTGAGGCGGGTCCAGAACCCGCGCTCGCCGTAGGGCTCGTCGAGGTAGACGTTCCGCAGCGACTCGTAGAAGGCGTAGCGGCCGGCCGGGGTCAGGTAGGCGCGCAGGAACTCGTCGACGCCGGCGGCGGTCCAGCCGCGGTCGCCGCCGGGGACGAGCCGGCGGACGATCGGATCGACGAGTCGGCGCGGCGTCGGCTGCAGGTACCCGAGCCGCGGCAGCGGAGCCTGCAGGATCCACTTCCAGGGCCGGTCGCGAAGCCAGGCGAGCGCCGGTGCGAGCAGGACGAGCCGGCCGGTCCGCCCGGGCTCGGACATGCCGAGCTCGATGGCGATCCGCCCGCCCATGCTGTTGCCGACGAAGTCCGCCCGCTCGAGCCCGAGCGCGTCGAGGAGGTCGGTGACCACCGCCGCGAACCAGGGGGCGTCGTAAGCCGCGGCGTGGGGCTTGGAGGAGTCGCCGAATCCGGGGAGGTCGATCGCGATCACCCGTCGGCCGCGCGGGGCCAGGGCGGCGAGGGTGGGCAAGAACGATGCCTTCGTCCCGCCGAGCCCGTGCAGGCAGATGAGCGGCGGACCCTGCCCCGCCTCGCAGTAGGCGATCTCGTGCTCCCCCGCCTCGATCCGGTCGAAGCGGAGTCGGCCCGCGCCGGCGCCGCTCGTGGCGGCGAGCAGCCCGACTCCCAGGTGGAGGTCGTCGCGGACACGGAGATGGCCGCGA
>CAZTGN010000023.1:15488-17452 GCA_964613275.1 uncultured Conexibacter sp.
CCATGCCGCCGACGAGATCGTCGACGATCGCCTTCCAGGTGCGCTCGTCGGCGATCAGCCGGGCGTCGGCGTCGCCCGAGGCGGGCTCGATCCACGCCTCCGGTGGATCGACGACGACGTCGACGTCGTCGCCGTCGACGACCTCGAGCCGGATTCGCGCCGAGCCCTGCGGCACGTCCATCGCGTCCGGATCGAAGCGCCCGATCAGCTCCTCGACAGCCGCGGTCACGGCCGGCGCGGGTTCAGCGGCAGCGGCGCTCATCGGACCCGGAAGGTACCCGGCCGGCGACCCGGAAGCCGGCGGCGCCACTCACCTCCAGGCATTGGCGACGACGGTCCACGGCTCGATCCGCGAGGCGGTGACGAGCCCCGCCTCGACATAGGGGTCGGCGGCGACGAACGCCGCCGCGGCGGCGGCGGGGTCGGACTCGTCCTCGAACACGAACAGCGCTCCGCTCGGACCGTCGCCCGTGGCGCCCGCGACGACGAGGCCGCGCTCGGCGGCGAAGCGATCGACCAGGGCGAGATGGCGCTCGCGGTGCTCCCCGCGCCGCTTCACGATGTCGTCGATGTACTCGTAGGCCAGGATCGCGACCGCCATCGTGCGCAGTCTGCCTGATCACCGGCGCCGGATCATCTAGCGTCGGTACCGCATGGACCGCCAACGTGGATGGATCGGCACCGCGACGGACCCGGACGCGACCGGGCCGCCGTCGCTGCGCGATGCAGTCGGCGGCCCGCTCGGGGTCGCCGAGGCGACGCTGCCGTTCATCGCGTTCACCGCGGTCTGGACGGCGAGCGGCAACGACATCCTCCTCGGCGGCATCGTGGCGGTCGCGATCAGCGCCACGCTCGCGACCGCGCGCCTGCTGCGACGGCAGACGACCCAGTTCGCGCTCTCGGGCGTGATCGGCGTCGCGTTCGGGGCGTTCGTGGCCTCACGCACCGGCCGGGCCGAGGACTTCTTCCTCCCCGGAATCCTGATCAACGCCGGCTCGGCGGCCGCCTACCTCGTGTCGATCGCCATCCGCCGGCCGCTGCTCGGCCTGATCGTCTCGCTGATCACCGGCGAGGGCAGCGCCTGGTATCGCGATCCGGCCCGCCGCACGGCCTACACGCGGGCGAGCTGGATCTGGGTGGCGCTGTTCTCGTTCCGGCTCTCGATCCAGCTCCCCCTGTACCTGTCCGGGATGGTCGGGCCGCTCGCGGTCGCCAAGGTGATCACCGGCATCCCGCTGTTCGCGCTCGGGGTCTGGCTCTCCTACCTGCTGCTGCGATCGACGCTGCCCGAGCTCAGGCCGCAGGCCGGCGCTCGGTGAGCGCCCGCGCCTGGACCGCCTTCGCGCTCGTCTCGGTCCTCTGGGGGATCCCCTACCTGTTCATCAGCATCGCCGTCGAGGACGGGATCTCGCCCGGGTTTCTGGCCTGGTCCCGGGTCGTGCTCGGCGCCGCGATCCTGCTGCCGCTCGCCTGGCGGGCCGGAGCGCTGTCGCGGCTGCGCGGGCACGGGCGCTGGCTCGCGGTCTACGCGACGCTCGAGATCGCGATCCCGTTTCCGCTGATCGCGCTCGGCGAGAAGCACGTGAGCTCGTCGGTGGCGGCGATCCTGATCGCGGCCACGCCGCTGCTGGTCGCCGTCCTCGCGCGGCTCTTCGATCACAGCGAGCGGGTCGGTGGGCGCCGTCTCGCAGGCCTCGTGATCGGCCTCGCCGGCGTCGTCGCCCTGGTCGGGGTCGACATCGCCGGCGAGCGGGACGAGCTGCTCGGCGCGATCGCGATCCTGATCGCGGCGGTCGGCTACGCGGCGGGCCCGATGACGCTGCAGGCACGCCTCGCCTCGATCGACCCGCTGACGATCATGGCCGGCGCGCTCGCCATCGCCGCGATCCTCCTCGCCGCGCGCGCGGCGCTGAGCCCGCCCGGCGACGCGGTCCCAGCTGAGGCGATCGCCTCGAGCGCGGGCC
>CAZTGN010000024.1:0-9184 GCA_964613275.1 uncultured Conexibacter sp.
CGGCGGCGACCTCGCTGACGCTCGGCGCCTCGCTCGGCTCGAAGACGATCACGGCACCGATGTGCATGTGGGCGGAGAGATCCGCCTCCTCGAGCTCGAGGAAGGTGGCGTCAAGCGCGTGCAGCCGGTCGGCCATCGTTGCTGAGGACGAACCTAGGTCGCGGGGACGGGCCGGTCATCCGCCGCGCGCACCGGACCGTCATCGGGGGTTTCCCCCGATGTGAGGGCGGGCGCGCGGATCGACGATCGGAGGGTCCCCGGCGAGCGAAGGAGAACGAAGATGCCCGCACACCCGAAGGTCCTAGTGCTCGGCGGCGGCTTCGCCGCGCTCGAGACGGCGTTCCTGCTCCGCATGCAGCATCGCGACGACGTCGACATCCGCGTCGTCGCCGACGACGACCGGTTCCTGTTCCGGCCGAACAGCATCTACGTGCCGTTCGGCGCCGATCCCGGTTCGCTGCTCGTCGATCTGAACGAGCCGATGCGGCGCCGTGACATCGAGCTCGAGCGCGGCAGGGTCGTGGAGGTCGATCCCGACAGCAGGCTCGTGACCCTCGACGACGGCGAGCGCTTCGCCTATGACAAGCTCGTGGTCGCGACCGGCGCCGACACGAACGCGGACGAGATCCCCGGCCTCGCCGAGCACGGCGCGACGATCTGGACCACCGACTCGATGCGTGACGTCCGGCGCCGCTTCGAGCGGGTCCGCGAGCGCGCCGGCGCCGGCGAGCGACGGCGCGTGCTGTTCCTCGTCCCCCCGAACAACAAGTGCTCGGGCCCCCTCTACGAGATCGTCCTCATGCTCGAGACCTGGCTGCGCCGGAACGACGCCCGCGAGCACGTCGACATCACCTGGTCGACATACGAGCACGGCTACATCCAGGCGTTCGGCCCGCGGCTGCACGAGCACGTGAGCGAGGAGTTCGCCGACCGCGGCATCGACGGTCACGTCGAGGAGGTCGCCGTCGAGGTCGGCGCCGAGGAGGTTCGCTACGACGACGGATCGACCCGGGGCTTCGACGAGCTGATCGCGTTTCCGCCCTACGTCGCCGCCGTCCGCTACCCGGCGCTCGACTCCGATGAGCGCGGGTTCGTCGCGACCGAGCCCGGCACCCGTCTCGCCGTCGGACGCGACGACGTCTACGTGCCGGGGGATGCGGGCGACTTCCCGATCAAGCAGGCGTTCCTCGCGTTCCTGCAGGCGGACGCGGTCGCCAACCACATCGACGCCGAGCTGCGCGGCCGCGACTTCGACAAGCCGTTCGACCCGGTGAGCATGTGCATCATGGAGATGTTCGACAAGGCGACGTTCGCCCAGGTGCCGGTCGAGGTCACCGGCGACCCCGACCGGCCCGTCCGTGTGCGCCCGGACGCGAACGGGGACTACAAGGTCGGCACCTCGCCGATCTGGCGTCTCGGAAAGAAGATGCTCGGCTTCTCGGTGCCGATGCGCTTCTCCGCCGGGGAGCCGTTCCACGCCGGCCGGGCCTGGCAGGCGATGGACGTCGGCATCAAGGCGATGTCGGCGATGCTCGCCGACTGACGCGCCGCAGCCGGTCCTTCGGCCGGCGGTGGCGGCAGGCGGGGGCCTTGCCGCGATCGCAACAATGGGTCGCGATGAAGCGGATCCATCGCAGAGCCCGGGACCGCGACAGCGGCATTCGCGCGTTCGAGTCGCGGACCGAGGTCTGGCGCGAGGCCGGCCTCGGCGCCGAGATCAGCCGCGGCGACGCGCGCAAGGCGCGCCGCGAGGCGATCGTCCTGCTGATCCTGATCGTCGGCGTCATCGTCGTCTTCACCCAGCGCGACGCGCTGCTGCCCGACGCCGGCAAGGGGCTCCGCTACATCACCGCGGCGATCATCGCGCTGCTCGGCTGGCTGCTCGCGCGGACGCTCGCGCAGAGCCTCGCGCCGGCGCTATTCCGCCGCATGGAGCCCGGCACCGCGGGGACGGTCGGGTTCCTGATCAGGCTCGCCACGATCGCGGTAGTGATCATCGCGGCGCTGCGGATCGCCGGCGTCAAGCCGGAGACGCTTGCCGTCGGCGGCGCGTTCACCGCCGTCGTCCTCGGCCTCGCCGCGCAGCAGACCCTCGCCCACGTCTTCGCCGGGCTCGTGCTGCTGACGACGCGGCCGTTCCAGGTCGGCCAGCGGATCAAGCTTCGCGGCGGCTCGATGGCGGGCGAGGTCGAGGGGACCGTCAGCTCGCTCGGCCTCTTCTACACGACGCTGATCAGCGGCGGCGACCGGACGATGATCCCCAACAACCTGATCATGATGCTGGCGGTGATCCCGATCTCCGAGCCCGAGCGGGTCGAGCTGCGGGCGCGCTTCAACGCCGATGTGACTCCGCAGAGGCTGCAGCGGATGATCGAGAAGGCGGTCACGGTGCCGCTCCGCAACCAGCCACAGGTGCAGCTCGAGGAGCTCGACGGCGACGAGGTGACGGTGATGATCACCGCCGTGCCGCTGAACCCGGCCGACGGGTCGAAGCTCGCGAGCGAGGTCCTCGCCGCGGTCCGCGACAGCGACCTCGACGGCAGGCCCGACGCCTACGACCTGCCGACCCCGACCGCCGAGCAGGAGCAGGGCTCGGGCCGCTGAGCCGCCCCGGGGCCCGTCCTCGCCCGCAGGGGACGGGGGACGACGGTCGAATGCGAAGCTACCCGATCGGCTCCCGAGGTCAGATCGTGCTCCTCAGCGCCGCGATCGCGGTGATCGCGATCGCTGCCGGGCTCGGCTCGGCCGGCGATACGGGCGAGTCGGGCGATACGGGCGAGTCGGGCGATCGGGACCCCGGCGCCGCGGTCACGGAGGCTCCGACCCGGGGCCGCGACGGCGCCCGCCGCCGCCCCGCCCATCGCGCCGCCGCCCGTCGCCACGCGCGGATCGTCCGCGCGGGCCGGTGGGCGGCGGGCCGCGACGGGCGCGTCGCCTTCGCGATCGCGGGCCCCGACGGGGAGGTCCGCGGCCGCAACGAGCACGAGCCCTTCCAGGCGGCGAGCGTGGTCAAGGCGCTGATCCTCGCCGCCGAGCTGCAGCGCGTCGCCGACGCCGGCGGGCGGCTCGACGCCGCCGTCGCCGCCGAGCTGCGGCGGATGATCACGGTCTCCGACAACGAGGCGGCGACGAGCGTGTTCGCCCGGGTCGGCCCGGAGGGGCTCGACGCGGTCGCCCATCGCGCCGGCATGAGCGACTTCCGGGCATCGACGGCGTGGGGTGCGAGCGAGATCAGCGCCGCCGACATGGCGGCCATGTTCGCCGACCTCGACCGCGTCTTCCCCGAACGCCACCAGAGGTTCGGGCTCGGCCTGCTCGGCTCGATCGTCCCCGATCAGCGCTGGGGGATCGCGAGGATCGCCGCCGAGCGCGGCTGGAGCGTCCGCTTCAAGGGCGGCTGGCGCCTCGATCCGGACGGGCAGATCGTCAACCAGGCGGCCGAGCTGCGACGGGACGGCGCCGAGCGCGCGATCGCGGTGCTCACCGACCGGCAGCCGTCGATGGCCTACGGGATCGAGACGATCGAGGGGGTGGCGGACCGGCTGCTCCGCGGGTGAGGCGGTCGCGCGGCCGACCCGCCGGAGGACGGGCCTCGTCCACCCGCGACGTCAGCGCGACGACGCGCGCCCGCGTCCCGGCTCGACCGGGATCCGCACCGGTCGCCCGCCGGCGAGCTTCGCTTCGTAGGCGCCGTAGGGGACGAGCTCGGCGCCGAGCGAGCGTCGGACGCGCGCGATCTCGTCCACCATCCGCTGCTCCATCTCCGCGGCGCGCTCGCGCATCCGCCGCAGCTCGACCCGCATCTCCTCGAGCCGCTCCTCGAGCTCGAGCACCGTCTCGACGCCGGCGAGGTTGAGCCCCTGCTCGGCCGTCATCGCCTGGATGCGGCGCAGCCGCTCGACGTCCTCCTGCGAGTAGAGGCGGGTGTTCTTCGGCGAGCGCTGCGGCGTGATCAGCCCGCGCGCCTCATACATCCGCAGCGTCTGCGGGTGCATGTCGGCGAGCTCGGCGGCGACCGAGATCATGAAGACGCCGCGCTCGCGGTCGATCCGGGTCTCGACGGTTGCCGACCGCCGCGTCGAGCTGCGCTTGCCGCCGTCCTTCGCAGCGCTCATGCCGCTCCCACCTTGCCGGACCGATCGGATCGATCGGCCTCGCGGCGGGCGCCGGCGAGGATCCGCTCGCGCGGGTCGCGGCCGTCGTCGGAGCGGGACAGCTGCGCCAGCGCCTCGCGCTGCTTCTCGTCGAGATCGGTCGGGATCTCGACGACTAGCCGGTAGTGGATGTCACCCCGCTCGCGCGAGCTCGGCCGTGGCGGCCCCTCGCCGCGAAGCCGCTGCACGGTGCCGTGCTGGGTACCGGGCGCACCCCGGATCCGCTTCGTGCCGCGCAGCGTCGGCACCTCGATGTTCGCACCGCCGATCGCCTCCGCGAGCGTGATCGGCACGTCGACCTCGAGGTTGCCGTCGGCGCGGCGGGCGAAGACGGGCGAGGCCGCGACCCGGGTCGTCACGAAGAGGTCGCCGGCGGGACCGCCGAGCGGGCCGTCCTCGCCCTTGCCGGCAAGCCTGATCCTCGTCCCGTCCTTGACCCCGGCCGGGATGTTGACCCGGTAGCGCTTGCGCTGCACGGTCAGGCCGGTGCCGTCGCAGTCCGGGCACGGGGTCTCGATGACCTGGCCGCGACCGCCGCACTGCGGGCAGGGTTGGCTGATCGAGAAGAAGCCCTGGCTCTGGGCATCGACCCCGCGACCCTCGCAACGCGGGCAGACGACCGGCCGCGTGCCCGGGGCGGCGCCGTCGCCGTGACAGGTCGGGCAGCTGGCCTGCTTCGGCACCGTGACCGGGATCTGCGCTCCCTCCATCGCCTGCTCGAAGCTGAGCCGGATCTCGGTCTCGAGGTCGCGGCCGCGCATCGGCTCGGGGCCGCCGCGGCCGCGGCCGAAGATCGTCGAGAAGATGTCGCCGACGTTGGCGCTGCCGCCGGGGCCGCGGCCGAAGCCGCCGAAGACGCCGCCGGCGTCGTACTCCTTCCGCTTCTCGGGGTCCTTGAGGGTGTCGTAGGCCTCGCCCACCTCCTTGAAGCGCTCCTCGGCCTTGGGGTCGCCGGGATTGCGATCGGGGTGGTAGTCGCGGGCCAGCTTCCGGTACGCCCGCTTGATCTCCTCGTCACCGGCCTTCCTGTCGACACCGAGGACCTCGTAGTAGTCGCGCGCCATCGCCGCCTCCTAGCCGCTGACGACGACGCGGGCCGCGCGGATCACCTGCGAGTCGACCCGGTAGCCGCGCTCGAGGGTCTCGATCACGGTGCCGCTCTCGACGCCGTCGGCGGCGCTGGTCGCGATCGCCTCGTGCTGGGAGGGGTCGAAGCGCTCGCCGACCGGATCGAAGGCGACGACGCCGGTGCGCTCGAGCGCCGCCGAGAGCTCGCGGTAGACGAGCGCGACCCCTTCGGCGAGGGCGTCGCGGGCCGACACCTCCTCGCTCGGAGCCTCGCCATCGACGCCTCCCCGCCCCGACGGGTCGACGCCGGCGGCGACGAGTGCACGCTCGAGGTTGTCGAGCGCCGGTAGGACGCTGCGGGCGAGCGTCGCCCGTCCCCGCTGCTCGGCCTCGGCCACCTCGACCTTGACGCGGCGCCGGTAGTTCTCGAAGTCGGCGCGGGCGCGCTGCGCCAGCTCGAGGTGCTCGTCGCGCTCGCGGGTCCGCTCGGCGAGGAGCGCGTCGAGATCGGTCTCGACCTCGGCCGCCGCATCATCCTCCTCGACGACCTCGGCGTCGACCACCTCGGGCTCGCGCTCGGACGGGGCGACATCCGCCGCCCCGTCCCCGTGCTCGCTGCTCCGTGCTCCGTGCTCGTCCATCGGCTTCTCCGCTCGACCTCCGGGCTCGCGTTACTTGTCCTCCTCGACGACCTCGGCGTCGACGATCTCCTCCTCGGGCTCGCCTCCGTTGCCGGAGCCGGCGCCGTCGGGGCCCTGCTGTTGGGCCTGCGCGCTCGCATAGACCTGCTCGGAGGCCTTGTGGAAGGCGGCCTCGAGCGCCGCCGTCTTCGCGCGGATGTCATCGACGTCGGCCGACTCGAGCACGCCCCGCAGCTCCTCGAGCGCCTGCGCGATCTCCGACCGGGTCGCCTCGTCGATCTGCTCGCCGAGCTCGTCGAGCTGCTTGTCGCCCTGGTATGCCGCCTGCTCGGCGACGTTGCGGGCCTCGGCCAGCTCCTTCGCCGTGCGGTCCTCCTCGGCGTGGGTCTCGGCGTCGGAGACCATGCTCTGGACCTCCTCCTCGGAGAGCCCGGAGCCGCCCTTGATCTCGATCGTCTGCTCCTTGCCGGTGCCGTTGTCCTTGGCCGACACGTTGAGGATGCCATTGGCGTCGATGTCGAAGGTGACCTCGATCTGCGGCATGCCGCGCGGCGCCGGCGGGATCCCGGTGAGCTGGAACTTGCCGAGCGACTTGTTGCCGGCCGCCATCTCGCGCTCTCCCTGGAGCACGTGCACCTCGACCTGCGTCTGGTTGTCGTCGGCGGTCGAGAACGTCTCCGAGCGCTTCGACGGGATCGTCGTGTTGCGCTCGATCAGCTTCGTCATCACGCCGCCCTTGGTCTCGATCCCGAGCGTCAGCGGGGTGACGTCGAGCAGCAGGACGTCCTTGACGTCGCCGGCGAGGACGCCGGCCTGGATCGCGGCGCCGACGGCTACCACCTCGTCCGGGTTGACGCCCTTGTGCGGCTCCTTGCCGGTCAGCTCCTTGACCTTCTCCTGGACCGCGGGCATCCGGGTCATCCCGCCGACCATCACCACGTGGTCGATGTCGGCGCCGGCGTCGGCGAGGGCCTGCTTGACGGGCGCGACGACGCGCTCGAGCAGACCGCCGGTGAGCTCGTTCAGCTTCGACCGCGACAGCTTCATGTCGAGGTGCTTCGGCTGCCCCTCGACGGCGGTGATGAACGGGATGTTGATCTGCGTCTCCTGCGTGGAGGAGAGCTCGATCTTCGCCTTCTCGGCGCTCTCGTAGAGGCGCTGCAGCGAGTTCTTGTCGGCCGACAGATCGACGCCCTGGTCCCGCTTGAACTCGGCGACGAGCCAGTCGACGATCGCCTTGTCCCAGTTGTCGCCGCCGAGGTGGTTGTCGCCGGCGGTCGACTTCACCTCGAAGACGCCGTCGCCGATCTCGAGCACGGACACGTCGAAGGTGCCGCCGCCGAGGTCGAAGACGAGGATCGTCTGGTCGTCGGCCTCCTTGTCGAGCCCGTACGCCAGCGACGCCGCGGTCGGCTCGTTGATGATCCGCTTGACGTCGAGGCCGGCGATCTTGCCGGCGTCCTTGGTCGCCTGCCGCTGGTCGTCGTTGAAGTAGGCGGGGACCGTGATCACCGCCGAGTCGACGGTCTCGCCGAGCTTCGCCTCGGCGTCGGCCTTGATCTTCTGCAGGATCATCGCCGAGATCTCCGGCGGCGGGTACTGCTTGTCGCCGATGTTGATCCGCACGTCGCCGTTGGGACCGGCGGAGACGGAGTAGGGGACCATCGTCTCCTCCTCCTTGACCTCGGCCTCCTTGCGTCCCATGAAGCGCTTGATCGAGAACACCGTCCGCTCCGGGTTGACGACCGCCTGGCGCTTGGCGACGGTGCCGACGAGGCGCTCGTCCCCTTCGGTGAAGGCCACGACCGAGGGGGTCGTCCGGCCGCCCTCGCTGTTCTCGAGGACGGTCGGCTCGCCGCCCTCCATGACCGCGAAGCACGAGTTGGTCGTGCCGAGGTCGATTCCGATGGTCTTGCCCATGTCTGCTTCCTTTCCTGTGTCGGTCTGCGGTGTGCGCTGGCGAAAATCTGAGTGGCACGGTAGCAGATATGTAGGCGTCCCGGCAAGGCGCCCGTTCGCCCCTGCCAAGGCGACCGCTCCTGCCGGGGAGCCGCTCGCGACGCAGCAGGCGGGGAAGGCGTGGCCGCACCTTTCCCCCCGCGCTAGTGTTCGGACACAGCGATGCGCCGGGCGCACGGCTCGGCGACGGATCGACCAAGGAGACAACCGATGCGCTCCCGCACCCTGACCTTCGCACTGGCCGCCGCAGCCGCGATCGCGCTGCTCGCTCCGGCGGCGGGAACGGCCGCCGCGAAGAAGGGCAAGAAGGACCCGACGGTCACGGTGATGACCCGCAACCTCTATCTCGGCGCCGATCTCGCCCCGGCGATCAACGCACCCGGTCTGCCGCAGGCCTTCGACGCCGCCGGCGAGATCGTCAACGACGTGGACGCCTCCGATTTCCCGGCCCGCGCGAAGCTCCTGGCCGCGGAGATCGCGAAGGCGAAGCCCGACCTGCTCGGCCTGCAGGAGGTTGCCCTGTGGAAGGACCAGACGCCGTCCGACCTCGGAGCGCCCCCGCTCGGAGTCGGTGAGCCCGCCGATCACGTCCGCTACGACTTCCTGAAGCTGCTCGAGAAGGAGTTGAAGAAGCGCGACGCCCGCTACGAGGTCGCGTCGCTGCAGCGGGAGTTCAGCGCTGAGCTGCCGGCCGACACCGACGGCAGCGACGCCACCGGCGGCCTCTTCGGCGCCGACATGGACGGCAGCCTGACGATGCGTGACGCGATCCTCGTCCGCAAGGACGGCAAGGTGAAGGCCTCGAAGCCCGACAGCGGCAACTTCGAGAACCGCTACGAGCCGACGGTCGGCGGAATCCTGATCCCGGTCGATCGCGGCTGGGAGTCGGTCGAGGCGAAGGTCAAGGGCAACAGGAAGACCAGGGGCGCGAAGTTCCGCTTCGTCAACACCCACCTCGAGGCCTTCGGCGACCCGGCGCTCCGCGAGGCGCAGGCGCGCGAGCTGTTCGCCGCGGGTGGGCCGCTGAAGACCAACAAGCAGGTCGTCTTCCTCGGCGACATCAACTCCGGGGGCCCGAAGGACAAGGTCGGTACCGGCTTCACCACGCCGGGCGACGAGGGCGCGTACAACGCCCTGGTCGATGACGGCGGCCTGTTCAACCTCGGCGCCCGGCAGACGTGCTGTTATCCGGACGTCTTCGAGTCGGTGATCGGCGACTACCGCTTCGACCACACCGTCGATCACGTGATGGCGAAGCCGAAGCTCAAGCAGCTCGATGCCTACGTGACCGGCAACGACCCGTCCGTCACCGGGCCCGGCGGCGTCGTCGCCTCCGACCACGGCGGCGTGGTCAGCAAGCTC
>CAZTGN010000024.1:9196-17203 GCA_964613275.1 uncultured Conexibacter sp.
GGGGTGGGGGGCGGCCCCGGCGCGCCGGGGCCGCCGCGCCCGCCGGCGCGGCGGCGCGGCGGCGCGGAGCATTCCGCCGAAGTGATCTACCTGCCCGCGACGCGCGCCACGAAGTTGGCGACGACCTGGGCGTTCGCGCCCTCGAGGATGCCGGCCGGCATCGTGCCCCCGACGCCGTCCTCGATCGCCGTCAGGACCCGCTGCTCGGTCGCCTTGACCGCGGCGGCGTCGGTGGCGGGCCCGGCGGCGGCGAGCCGGACGTCGAGGTCGGGCCCGACGACGCCGTCGGAGGCGCCCCGCTCGAGGGTGTGACAGGTCCCGCAGTTGGTCTGGAAGAGCTGCCGCGCCGCCTCGTCGCCGGCCGCGACCTTCTCCGGCGAGGACGACTCGGACCCGTCCTTGTTGAACGCCCAGAAGGGGATCACGATCACGAGCAGCAGCGCCAGCAGGCCGAACGAGATGAAGATGCGCTTGTTCATTCCGGTGCGGTGAGCGGGGAGGGGCCCCGTCCGGGCGCGGATACTACCCGCTGCAGGGGAGCTCGATCCGGGCTAGACGACCGGCTCGACGAGCCCGGCGCGCAGCGCGACGCACATCCGGGCCAGCGCGCACTCGCCGCAGCGCGGCCGCGGCCGGCAGATGCGACGGCCGTGCTCGATCAGGTTCATGTGCAGCTCGTAGGCGTCGCCACGGTCGGTGATCGCGAGCATCTCGTCGTGGGCGGCCTCGAGCGAGATCCCGGGCGGGAACAGCCCGAGCCTGCCGCCGACCCGGTGGACGTGGGTATCGACGGGGACCTCGGGGCGGGCGCGCGCGAAGATCATCACGCACGCGGCCGTCTTGCGGCCGACGCCGGGGAGCGAGGTCAGATACCCGACGGCCTCCTCGCGAGGAGCGCTGCGGAGCCAGTCGAGGTCGATCTCGTCACCGAGCTCGGCGAGGACCGCCTGGATCCGCGGCCCCTTCGTGTTCGCGAGCCCGCCCGGCCGGATCGCCTCGACCACCGCTTCGGTCGGCGCGTCGCGAATCGCCGCCCAGTCGGTGAAGCGATCGCGCAGCCGGCGGTAGGCGACGTCGCGGTTGCCGTCGCCGGTGTTCTGGGAGAGGATCGTCAGGACGAGCTCGTGCACCGGGTCGCCGTGCGGGTCGTTGCGGCGTCGGCCGTAGAGCTCGCGGAGCCGGTCGCGAATCGCCCGCACCCGGCGCCGCGACGGGCGCCTCCAGCCCGGCGGCGGCGGGGTGCGACGGCGGCGATCGATGTCGTCCTGCGACCGCCGCTCCGAGCCCGAGCCGGTCGCGCTCGCGTAGCCGCGCCCGCCGCCGCTCACGAGGGGAACGCCTCCAGGTGGGTGCAGGCCGTCGCCCCGGCCGCGACCGCCGCCGCGAGGGCGCCCTCGGCGCCGGCGAGGTCGAAGCCGCCGGCGCCGAGGCCGGCGGCGAGTGCCCCCATGAACGCGTCGCCGGCGCCGAGCGGGCTGACGACATCGACCCGTGGCGGTCGCGCCTCGGCGGCGCAGGCGCCACGCGCGACGGCGAGCTCGGGGCCGGCGGTGACGACGGCGAGCTCGGGCCCGAGCTCGAGCAGGGCCGATGCCGCCGCGACGGCATCGAGGCCGTTCTCACCGGCGAGCAGCCGCGCCTCGGCGAGGTTGCAGCGCAGCACGGCAGCGCCGGCGGCGATCTCGAGGCAGCGCTCGCGGGCGTCGTCGATCGTCCGCCAGCGTCCGGGGCGCAGGTTCGGGTCGAACAGGACCGGGACGCCGCGCTCGCCGGCGGCGGCGACGACCGCGGCGGTGACCGCGCGGCTGCGCGCGTCGACGAGCGTGTTCGAGCCGAAGACGACGGCGGCGCCGGCGGCGGCGATCTCCTCCTCACGCCCCGCCAGCGACGCGATCGAGTCGTCGATGCCGGCGCCGTGGATCTCGAAGCTCGGCTCGAGGCCGGGGTCGAGGTAGGCGAACGCGAACGGCGTCGGCACGCCCTCGAGCTCGCCGTAGAAGCGCAGGTCGATCCCGGCGTCGGCGAGACGGCGGCGCAGGTAGCGGCCGCGTTGGTCGTCGCCACAGGCGCTCGCGAGAGCGGCGCCGGCGCCGGCGCGGCGTGCCGCCACGGCGACGTTCGCGAGCGCGCCGCCGGGATGGACCTCGACCCGGCTCGCCGCGGCCGGCTCGGACACGGGGTCGGGGCAGATCAGGTCGACGAGTCCCTCGCCGAGGCAGATCAGGGGCTTCCCGGCGGCGCTCATCGCGGCGAGGATACGGCGAGGGGTAGGTTCTGCGGCCATGCCTGCGCCGATCGAGGAGCGATTCGCCGAGGTGGACGGCATCCGGCTCTTCCTCCGCGAGCGCCGCGGCGAGGGGCCGCCGACGGTCTACGTCCACGGCAATCCGACCGACTCGGGCGACTGGCTTCCGTTCATCGCCGCCTCGGCGGCGCCGGCGATCGCCCTCGACCTCCCCGGCTTCGGCCGCTCCGAGCGACCCGACCCGGCCGTCTTCGACTGCTCCGTCGGCGCCTACGGCCGGCTGCTCGCAAGCGTGCTGGCCGGGCTGGCCCCCGACGGCTACAAGCTCGTCGTCCACGACTGGGGCGTGGTCGGGCTCGTCGCTGCGCAGGCCCGGCCCGAGGCCGTTCGGGCGCTCGTCGTGATCAACGCGGTGCCGCTCAGCGACGCCTATCGCTGGCACTTCGTCGCCCGCTGCTGGCGCCGGCGCGGGATCGGTGAGCTGCTTGCGCGGCCGCGGCCGCGGTGGCTGGTGAAGCAGATGATGCGGCTCGCCCGGCCCGGTCGGCAGCCGCTGCCCGGCGAGCTGGTCGAGCGGATGCTCAGCCGCTGGGACGCCGGGATGGCGCGCTCGATCCTCGCGCTCTACCGGTCGGCGGACCCCGATGTCCTCGCGGCGGCCGGTGCAGGGCTCGCGGCGATCCGCTGCCCGGCGTTGATCCTCTGGGGCGAGCTCGACCCCTACATCGGGCCGACCGACGGCCGCGCCTTCGAGCGCCAGCTCCCCGGCGCGCGCTTCGTCACCGTCGCGCGCGCCGGCCACTGGCCGTGGATCGACCGCCCCGAGCTCGTCGCCGAGGTGGCCGCCTTCCTCGCCGCGCCCGCCGCCGCTCCATCGCTCCGGTAGCGGCCTACAATCGGAGCCGTGCCCGAACCGCTCGCCGCAATCGGACGGCGGCTGCCGCGGGGTTGGCCCGACCTCCTGCTGCAGCTCGCGCTCTTCTTCGTCGCCTACCAGGCGTACCAGGTCGTACGCGGGATCATCGACGGCAAGAGCGACCTCGCGTTCGCCAACGCCGAGCTGATCGTGGACGCCGAGCGGTCGCTCGGCACGTTCTTCGAGCCCGGCCTGCAGCAGGCGCTCCTCGGCCACGAGTGGCTGATCGATGCCGCCAACTGGCTGTACGTGAACTCGCACTTCACGATCACGGTCGTCTTCCTCGCCTGGCTGTACCTGTTCCGCAACGAGAACTTCTACTTCGTGCGGAACATGTTCATGGTCGCGATGGGGATCGCGCTGGTCGGCTACGCGCTGTTTCCGACGGCGCCGCCGCGGATGCTCCCCGGCGAGGGCTTCACCGACACGATCGCGACCTTCACCGCGGTCGACCAGGACAGCAACGCGGTCAGCTTCCTCGTCAACAAGTACGCGGCCGTGCCGAGCATGCACATCGGCTTCTCGTCGATGATCGCCGGGTCGGCGATGATGCTCGTCCGCAACCCGGTCGGGCGGACGCTGTGGGCGCTCTACCCCCTGCTCGTCTTCGCGGTGATCGTCGTCACCGCCAACCACTACTGGCTCGACGCCGCGGCCGGGCTGCTGGTCGCGATCTGCTCGGCCCTGGTCGCCAGCCGCGTCCTCGCCCCGGTTCGTCCGGCGCAGTGGGCATTCCGCCCGGTGCCCGAGCGGGCCACGATCTAGAGGCAGATGCGCCGATCCCGCGAGCTCACGCCGGTGGGCCGATCCCCCGGGTAGGTTGGAGCCGTGGCTGAGCCGCGACAGCGGGGAGCGGAGCATCGCCGCGATGCCCGCGGCGAGCGCGGCGGCCGTTCCGAGCGGCCGCTCGGGGAGCTGCGCGAGAACGCCCGCAACCGTCTGATCGAGTCACGGCTGACGCCGAACGCGATCTCGATGACCGGGCTCGTCCTCAACGTCGCCGCCGCCGTCCTGATCCTCGACGACCGGTTCGTCCTCGGCGCCGTCGCCTTCATCGTCGGCTCGATCATGGACACCCTCGACGGCCGCTACTCGCGGATGTCCGGGAAGGGAACGCAGTTCGGCGCGTTCCTCGACTCGACGCTGGATCGGATCGAGGAGGGGGTCGTCCTCGCCGCGGTCTGCTGGCAGTTCGCCGCCGCCGGGGAGGAGGCGCTCGCCGCCGCCTGCCTGCTCGTCGTCCTCGGCTCGCTGATGGTCTCCTACACCCGGGCCCGCGCCGAGGCGCTCGGGGTCGAGTGCAAGGTCGGCATCGCTACGCGGCCGGTCCGGGTCGTCGTTCTCTCGGCGGGGCTGCTGTTCGCCGAGGGGGAGCTGATCGGCGGTGTCGACCTGCTGCCGGCGGCGATCTGGGCGATGCTGGCGCTGACCGCCTTCACCGTCGTGCAGCGGGTCTGGCACGTGCGCCGGCAGCTCATCATCGCCGCCGGTGACGCCTGAGCCGGGCGTATCGCTGTAACCGGGGCGGGGGTATGGTGTTCTCACGGGTCTCGGGAACGCGCGCATTCGCTTCGGCCCGAACGGCCGAGCACGATCGCGATCCGCCACGAACCGGGCAGCCACCCAGAACCAGAACGGCCTCGCTTACCGATGAGCAACAGCAACGGAGCGCACACCGGCAGCGGCCGATCCGACGACGGCAAGGTCCGCGTCGCGATCGTCGGCGTCGGCAACTGCGCCAACTCGTTCATCCAGGGCGTCCAGTACTACAGGGACGCAGACCCCTCCGAGCAGGTGCCGGGGCTGATGCACGTCGACCTCGGTGGCTACCACGTCTCCGACATCGAGTTCACGGCCGCTTTCGACATCGACATCGAGAAGGTCGGCAAGGACCTCGGCGAGGCGATCTGGTCGGGTCAGAACGACACGATCAAGTTCGCCGACGTGCCGAAGCTCGGCGTCGAGGTGCACCGCGGCATGACCCATGACGGTCTCGGCAAGTACCTGAAGCAGAAGATCACCAAGGCTCCCGGCCCGACCGCCGACATCGTCTCGATCCTCGAGCAGACGAGGACGGACGTCCTCGTCTGCTACCTGCCGGTCGGCTCCGAGCAGGCGACCAAGTGGTACGTCGAGCAGGCGCTGAAGGCCGGCGTCGGATTCGTCAACTGCCTGCCGGTGTTCATCGCCCGCGAGGACTACTGGGACGAGCGGTTCGCCGACGCCGGGCTGCCGATCATCGGCGACGACATCAAGTCCCAGGTCGGTGCGACGATCGTCCACCGCCAGCTCGCCCGCCTCTTCCACGAGCGCGGCGTCGAGATGCAGCACACGAGCCAGCTCAACGTCGGCGGCAACATGGACTTCTTCAACATGCTCGAGCGCGAGCGCCTCGACTCGAAGAAGATCTCGAAGACCAACGCCGTCACCTCGATCATGGGCACCGAGCTCGAGGAGCGCGACGTCCACGTCGGGCCATCCGACTACGTGCCGTGGCTGACCGACCGCAAGTGGGCGCACATCCGGCTCGAGGGAAAGAGCTTCGGCGACGTCCCGCTCAACGTCGAGCTCAAGCTCGAGGTCTGGGACTCGCCGAACTCGGCCGGCGTCGTGATCGACGCCGTCCGGCTGATCAAGCTGGCCCTCAACAACGGGGTCTCGGGCCAGCTCGACGGTCCATCGAGCTACCTGATGAAGTCGCCGCACACGCAGCGGCCCGATGCGGATGCGCGCGAGCTCACCGAGGAGTTCATCGCGGCCAATGCCCGCAGCGCCGCCGCGACGCGGGCGAAGGAGGACGTCGACTCGGGCGCTGCGGCCGAGGCTCCGGCCGGGAGCTGAGCAGGCCCCACGCCGGCGCCGCCGGGTGCGCCGCTGTCAGGCGACGGCCGGCGGCGGCTCCCTGCCGAGGATCAGGTCGGCCCCCTTCTCGGCGATCATGATCGTCGGGGCGTTGGTGTTGCCGCGGGTGATCGTCGGCATCACCGAGGCGTCGATCACGCGCAGCCCCTCGACGCCGCGGACGCGGAGCTCGGGATCGACGACCGAGTCGGCGTCGCCGCCCATCCGGCAGGTGCCGACGGGGTGGTAGAGGAGCTCGGCCCGCCGGCGGGCGTCGGCGGCGAGCGCGTCGTCGCCGTCGACCGCTGGACCGGGGTATATCTCCCGCCCGGTGGCCGCGGCGAGCGGCGCCGTGGCGGTGAGCTCGCGGGCCAGCTCGACGCCCCGGACGAGCGCATCGACGTCCGCCTGGTCGGTCAGGTGGTTACCGACGATCGCCGGCTTGTGGTCGGGGTCCGACGAGGTGATCGCGAGCTCGCCGCGCGCCCGCGGCGCGATCAGCACCGGCCCCATCGTCATCGCGTGCCCGTCGTACTCCTCGAAGCCGTTGTCGGCGAAGTAGGCCGGAGCGAGGTGGAGCTGGAGGTCGGGCGGGCCGTCGCCGCCGTCGGAGCGCGCGAACAGGAACGCCTCGGCGACGGTCGACGTGAGCGGCCCGCGGCGGCGCAGCAGGAAGTCGACGAGGGCCGACGGCTTCTCGGCGTCGGCGAGCGAGGCGCCGATCGTCGAGTCCCAGATGCCGACCACGTACGGGTGGTCCTGGAGGTTGGTGCCGACGGCGGGGAGCGGGGCGGTCGGCTCGACCCCGGCCCGCTCCAGCTTCGCGGGATCGCCGATGCCGGACAGCATCAGCAGCTGCGGCGAGCCGATCGCCCCGGCGGCGAGGACGACCTCGCGGCGGGCCCGCGCGACCGCCATCGGCGTCTTGCCCGCGAGGCGGACGCCGTGGGCGCGGCCGTCGCGGAGCTCGATGCCGAGCGCGGTGGCGCCGGTGAGCACGGTCAGGTTCGGACGTCCGGCGGCGGGGCGGAGGAAAGCGTCGGCGGCGCTCCAGCGGCGGCCCCGCCTCTGGGTCGCCTCGACGGCACAGACCCCGTTCGGCTCGCCGTCGTTGTAGTCGGGATCGACCGGATGGCCGAGACGCTCCGCCGCGGCGATCATCAGCGCGGTGAGCGGCCGCGGGTCGCGCGGGGCGGCGACGTTGAGCAGGCCGCCGTAACCGTGGATCGCGCTGCCCCCGGCCTCGCGGTGCTCGGAGCGGACGAAGTAGGGGAGGACGTCGTCCCAGCCCCAACCGGTGCAGCCGGCCTCGTCCCGCCAGCCGTCGTAGTCGGTGCGGTGGCCGCGGACGTAGAGCATCGCGTTCATCGAGCTCGAGCCGCCGATGGCCTTGCCTCGCGGCACGTAGAGCGAGCGGCCCTCGCAGCCCGGCTCCGGGCCCGTCGCGTAGTCCCAGTCGAGCTTCGTGCGGAACTGCTGCGCGAAGGCGGCCGGGATCTTGATCTTCGCCGAGCGGTCGCGCCCCCCGGCCTCGATCAGCAGCACCTCGGCCCCGGAGTCGCTGAGCCGGTTGGCGAGCACGCACCCGGCCGAGCCCGCCCCCACGATCACATAGTCGAAGTCGCTCACGCCCGCTCCTCTCGGTTCGCGCTCGGGGACGGGGCGATCCTAGATGGTCGCTGCCGGTCCGGTGCGCGCACGGGCGTGAGGTCGGGTCGATCACCGGGCGCCGCGAGCGACCGGGCCGGGCGGCCGCATCTATCCTGCAGCGGTGCCCGCGCGTGAGCGTCTGACGATCGCCCAGGTCTCCCCGTACTCCTGGGGGGGACACCACGAGGTCAACGCCTACGTTGCCGGCGCCGCCGCCGCGCTGAAGGCGCGCGGGCATCGCGTCGTCGTCGCGGCACCGGCCGGCACCAGGGCGGACCTGCGCCGCTCCCGCGCGGCTGTCGAGCGCAGCCGCCGCGACGGCGCCGGCGTCTTCGGCCCGGGGTGGGACGGCGTC
>CAZTGN010000025.1:0-5196 GCA_964613275.1 uncultured Conexibacter sp.
GGATCCAGCAATCGGCCGCCCCGACCGCCTGGCCGCCGGTGCCGAGCAGGCTCCCGGAGCCGCGCCAGTACTCGGCGTAGAAGGCCTCGTCGTCGACCCCGACGTGGTTCTGCATGTACTGCTTGTAGGTGATCGACGTCAAGTACGCCCGCTTCTGCTCCTGGGTCAACGGCGCCCCCGGAGCGTTGGCGAGGAAGTCCTCGTCGGCTGTCTGCACGCGCAGGATCGCCGCCTTCGCCGCCTCCGAGTAGGGCGTGCGGTCGAGGAACGCGGTCCAGCCCTCCGGGGTCGAGGGCTCGAGCCCGGCATAGGGGCCGACGTTGCGCCCCGCGATCACGTGGTCGGAGCCGAAGTCGTCGGCCGCGAAGAGCAGCCGCTGGTAGAGGCCGTAGGAGCTCGGGATGCCGGCGGCGCCGCCGCGCTCCCAGAGCGTGTCGTCGCTGTAGTTGACTCCCGCCCAGTCGAGGAAGTCGAGCGCCGGCTGCCCGTAGGAGCCGGGGATCCCGTTCGGCCCGTCCTGGTTCCAGGTGCCGATGCTGTCGAGGTTCACCGTGCCGCCGTTGCGAAGCGTCAGCACGTCCTTGTTCCCGTCCGCCGCGTTTGGGATGTGGAACTCGTTGCGGTGCGAGTGGCCGCCGATGTCGGGCAGCGCGTCGACGATCAGGATCTTCTTGTCGGGGCCGAAGCGGTCCCGGTAGGACTTGGCGGCGGCGATGCCGCTCGCGCCGGCGCCGACGATCACGCAGTCGTACTTCTCGCCGGTGTCGTGGACCGGGACGTTGATTCCCGGGCCGCCCTTGGTCGAGTGGATCTGCGACGGCTTCGACGGCGGCGGCCCGTCGATCTTGACCGTCTTTCTGATCACCGAATCGGGCAGGCCCGTGAGCGGGTCGTTGAAGCTGGGCGGGTAGTAGTCGGGAGGCAGGCCGGGGTCGCCGCCGCCGCCCTTCGTGCGCGCCATCGCCTGCGCACCGGTCAGGTGTGGGAACGCGGCCGCGGTGGCGAGTCCGGCGGCGCTGATCGCCGCCCCGTCGAGGAAGTCGCGGCGGGTTATCCCGTCCTTCTTCTCCCGTCGCTCGCGCTCGTCGCTGTACCGCCGCCTGTCGCTCGGGCTACCGCTCACCGGACGCTCCTTCTCTCCTGATTGTCGAACGGGATTGCCGAGACCCCTCTCGGCAATAGGCGAACCCAACACCGGGGAATGCATGCCGTCAAGGGACGTTCGTGACATACGTGGGCCCGCCGGTAGGCCGGAATGGAGCAAAGGGCCGCCGCGCGGACGCTCAGCGCCCCTTGGCCAGCTCCTTCGGCTTGACGAAGGCGGCGAGGCGGGCGCAGCCGGGTTCGAGGTCGGCCCAGGGGCGGTCGAGCTCGAGGGTGGCGAGGGCGGCGGTCGGGAACTTGCCCTCGAGCTCGGCGAGGCGGGCGCCGCTGGCGGCGAGGGACGTGGCGAGGTCGCCGATCCCGGGCTGGTGGCCGATCAGCATCAGCGACTCCGGTTCATCGGGGTCGCGCCCGCCGGTCGGGGGAGTCGGCGTCTGCGACCTCGCGACGGGGCTTGTGGCGGGGAGGTGGCGGAGGAGGTCGATCAGGGTGGCGGCCGACGCCTCGTAGATCGCCGCCTCGTAGTAGATCCGGGGCAGCCGGGCGAAGCCGTCGACGACGCCCTCGAGCGTCCGGCGGGCGCGGACGGCGGTCGAGCAGAGGACCAGGTCGGGGGCGATGCCCCGCTCGCGCAGGTGGTCGGCGATCACCGCGCAGGCGCGGACGCCGCGCGGGGCGAGCGGGCGGTCGTGGTCGTGCCGGGTCGGCGCCTCCCAGCTCGACTTCGCGTGGCGGAGGAGGTAGAGGGTCGGCACCGGTCGATCCCGCGCTCAGCCGGCGACCGCGAACAGGCGCCACTCGCCGGGCGCGCCCTTGAGCTCGTGGGTGCCACGGGGCTCGAACTCGATCCCGGAGCCGACGACGAGCTCGCGGACGGTGCTCGATACGAGGATCTCCCCATCCCCGGCCAGGGCGCCGACCCGGGCGCCGATGTTGACCGCCATGCCGCCGACGTCGGCGCCGATCGTCTCGACCTCGCCGCTGTGGATCCCGGAGCGGACCTCGAGGCCGCTCGTGCCGAGCTCCTCGCGGATCGCCGTCGCGCAGCGGATCGCCCGGGCCGGGCCGTCGAAGGTGGCGAGAAAGCCGTCCCCGGTCGTCTTCACCTCGTTGCCGCGGTGGACCGCCAGCGCCTGGCGCACGGTCGCGTCATGGCGTTCGAGCAGGTCGCGCCAGCGGCGGTCGCCGAGCCGGGCCGCGGTCTCGGTCGAGCCGACGATGTCGGTGAAGAGCACCGTCGCGAGCGAGCGCTCGACGCCGTGGGTGCCGCGACTGCCGACCAGGAACTCCTCGACCTCGTCGATCAGGTCGTCGCCGCCGATCGCGGGGATGTGGTCGGCGCCCTCGAGCTCGACGTAGCTGGCGCCGGGGATGTGCTCGGCGAGGTAGCGGGCCTGACGGACGGGCACGAGGCGGTCGCCGGCGCGGTGGATGACGAGGGTCGGCGCGGCGATCGCGCCGAGCGCCGGGCGGACGTCGATCTCGCGGTAGAGGTCCATCAGGTCGATCGCCCCCGAGGGGCTCGTTCCCTGGCGCAGAAGCCGCGCCCACCAGCGCGCGAAGTCGGCGTTGCCGAGCTCGCTCGGCGCCCAGAGCTCGACGCCGACCGGCCCGCCCCACTCGGAGCGGATCTGCTCGGCCCAGCGGTCGAAGGCATCGCCGGGGACGCCCACGGGGTAGTCGGGCGCCATCAGCATCCGCGCGAAGGTCCCGTAGAGGACGAGGGCGACGACCCGGTCGGGGTGGGTGGCGGCGTAGAGCGCCGACATCGGCCCGCCCTCGGAGATCCCGAGGATCGCCGCCCGCTCGATCCCGACCGCATCCATGACCGCGCCGAGATCGTCCATCGACTCCTCCAGCGTCGGCGGCCGCCCGGGCCGATCGGACAGCCCCTGTCCGCGCTTGTCGAAGACGACGACCCGCGAGAACGAGGCCAGCCGGCGCAGGAAGCGGCGCAGGGTCGGCTCCTCCCACCAGAGCTCGACGTGGGATACGAAGCCGGGCACGAAGACGAGGTCGAGCGGGCCCTCGCCGTGAACCTGGTAGGCGATGCTGGTGCCGTCGGGCGAGGTCGCGTATCGCGTCGTGGACTCCATCGCTCCCGGGCCCGACTGTAGCGGGGGAGGTCGGGGGCCGAGGCGGGCTCGCCGGACGACCTGCGCGCGGCCGCGCAGGGGCTACGATCCCCGGCCGTGCGCGTCGCCGCGATCGACATCGGGACGAACTCGACGAGGCTGCTCGTCGCCGACGTCATCGACGGCGGGATCGCCGCGGTCCGGCGCGAGTCGCAGGTGACCGGCCTCGGCCGCGGGGTCGAGATCTCCGGCAGGCTCTCGACCGAGGCGCTCGAGGGCGTCTTCGCCGCGATCGGCGACTACCTGGCGATCGCCCGCGAGCTCGAGGCGGCCGAGACCTTCGCGTTCGCGACCAGCGCCGCCCGCGACGCGAGCAACTCCGGCGCGTTCCTGGCCGAGCTGCGGGAGCGGTTCGCGCTCGCCGCGACGATCCTCGACGGCGAGCGGGAGGCGCAGCTGACCTACCTGGGCGCCCGTGACGGCTGCCGCCACGGAAAGACGATGGTGATCGACATCGGCGGCGGCTCGACCGAGATCGTCGTCGGCTCCGGCGTCGAGCCGTCGTTTCACACCTCGCTGCAGATCGGGGTCGTGCGCCACACCGAGCGCTACCTGCACACCGACCCCCCGCAGACGAACGAGCTGGAGTCGCTCTCCGAGGACGTCGGCGACGCGATCGACGCCGAGCTCGGGGCCAACCCGGGAATCAGCGCCGGCTGCGGCATCGCCGTCGCCGGGACGCCGGCGATCCTGGCGGCGATGGACCTCGACCTCGAGCGGGTCGAGCCGGACCGGATCGAGGGCCACGTGCTCGAGCTGGCGACCGTCCAGAAGCTCTGCTCGCGGATCGCCTCGCTACCCCTGACCGAGCGCCGCGGGCTGCGCGGCATGGACCCCGACCGGGCGCCGACGATCGTCGCCGGCGTGATCATCCTGATCAAGGCGATGCGGGCCTTCGCGCTGCAGCGGATAACCGTCTCCCAGCACGACGTCCTCTACGGCGCGGCGCTGCACGCGGCGGAGCGGAAGGCGGCGGCGGGCTGAGCGGGCCGCGGAATCGGAGCTACCGTGCCTCCGAGCCCCCGGTCGTTGCCTCGTCGAGCGCGATGAGGAAGTCGGCGGGGGTGAACACCGGGTAGCGATCCGCCAGCACGCGCAAGTGCTTGTCACCTGAGACAAGCGGCGCCCCGCAAGCGACCGCGAGGGCGACCAGGTACTCGTCGTCCGGATCGTCGACCTCCACCGGCAGGTTGCCGCCCGGGTCCGGGATGGTCTCCGCCTCCGATTCGAGGAGGTCGACGAGCGCCGCAGCATCGTCGGGACGAAGGAGGCGGGCGACCTTCGGGTAAGCGAGGACGAGTTGCAGCTCCGCCAGCAGCGCGGAAGAGACCACGAGCTCGAAATCCCCCTCGAGCCATCGACGCATGATCTGCACCGGGGCGCCGGCGGCCGAAAGCGCAGCCGAGACGATCACGTTCGGATCGAGGACGGCTCGCAAGCCGTCAGTCCGGGCGGGTCGCGTGCTGGGCCTCGACGGCCAGGCTCATCGCCTCAGCCTCATCGAGCTGCGAGCGATCCCAGAGGCGCCCGAACAGGTCGAGCCCGAGCGATCGCCTCAGGGCATCCTCGATCACCTCGCTGTCGCCCTTGCCGATCCGAGCTGCCCGCACGCGCGCAGCCCTGAGCACCGATTCGTCGATAGTAAGCGTCGTCCTCGTCTTCGGCATAAGGTCATCATAGCATCACGATGCCACAGGCGAGCCCCCTCGGGGTCCACAAATCAGCGGCACGAAACCGGGAACCGTTCCCGGAACCGCGACCCTCAGGGAGCGAGCCGGGTCCAGCTCCAGCCCGCAGCGGAGCGCTCGTAGCGGAAGCGGTCGTGGAGGCGGCCGACCTGCCCCTGCCAGAACTCGATCGCCTCGGGGACGACGCGGAAGCCGCCCCAGTGGGAGGGGCGGGGAACGTCGGCGTCGGCGAAGCGCGCCTCGATCTCGGCGACGCGGCGGTCGAGCGC
>CAZTGN010000025.1:5206-16847 GCA_964613275.1 uncultured Conexibacter sp.
GCGCCGATCCGGCTCGCCCGCTCGCGGGTCGCGAAGTCCTCGTCCGACTCGGCCGGGTCGAGGCGCTCGACCGGGCCCCGGATGCGGACCTGGCGGTCGAGCTCGCGCCAGTAGAAGGCGAGCGCGGCGGCGGGGCGGGCGGCGAGCTGGGCGCCCTTGGCCGACCGCTCGTTGGTGAAGAAGCGGAAGCCGCGCTCGTCGAACCCCTTGAGCAGGATCATCCGCGCGTCGGGGGTCCCGTCGTCGCCGGCGGTGGCGAGGCAGACGGCCTCGGCCAGCGGCAGCTCGGCGGCGGCGCGCTCGAACCAGGCGGCGAAGAGCTCGATCGGATCGTCGCGGAGGTCGGCCTCGGTGAACGGCGGCATGTCGGGACGCGGCTTCGACATCGCCGCGGACTCTAAGCGCCGCGGTGGCCGCTCAGTAGGGTGACGGCCCCGTGGGAATCCTGAGGGCGAGCTGGACGGTCGAGATCGAGGCGGCGCGCGAGCGCGTCTACCTGGTCGCCGCCGACGTGCCCGCCTCGCCCGTCTGGCAGCCGGCGCTCGAGACGGTCGAGACGGTCGAGAGCGACGAGCAGGGCCGCGCCGTCCTCGTCGACACCTCCTCCGACGCCGTCGTCAAGAAGACCCGGCAGCGGCTCCGCTTCTCCTACGACGACGCGCCGACGGGGATGAGCTGGGTGCAGCTCGAGGGGGACGTGAAGTCGCTCGAGGGATCGTGGGCCTTCGTCGAGCTCGAGCCGGAGCGGACCGAGGCGACATTCGAGCTGATCGTCGATCCGGGGCGGGTGCTCGGGATGCTCCTCCGCGGCCCGGTCGAGGGCAGGGTCAAGGAGTTCCTGACCAAGGGAGCGGCCGAGGGGCTCAAGGGCCACGTCGAGGCCGGCCGCGGCTGAGCCGTGCCGGCTGCAGCCAGCGGCCGCAGCTTCACCGGCCGCCGCCAGGTCGGCCCCGCCGACGTCGACGCCGCCGGAGGCGCTCACCCCTTCGCGATCGCCCGCTGGCTGCAGGAGATCGCCTTCGCCGACGGCCTCGACTCCGGCTATGGAGCCGAGGCCGCCTGGATCATCCGCCGGCTCCGACTGGACGTCCGCCGGCTGCCCGGCTTCCCCGAGGAGCTCGAGCTCGAGACCTGGTGCAGCGCCAAGGCGAAGACGGTGGCCGAGCGGACCACGACGATCAGAGGCGCCGGCGGAGCCGACGTCACCGCGACGGCGATCTGGGTCCACATCGATCCCGCCACCCGGCTGCCGGCGCGGCTGCCGGCGAGCTTCGAGGCGATCTACGGCCCGAGCACGGAGGGCCGCAGGGCGCGAGCGGCGCTCCGCCACCCGCCGACGCCACCGGCCGACGCGGAGCGCTCCGAGTGGTGGTTCGGCCGCTCGCAGATCGACCTCGCCGACCACGTCAGCAACCTCTGGTACTGGCAACTCGCCGAGGAGCATCTCGAGATGCCGACGGTCGATTCCGGACCGCTCGCCCTCGAGGCCGAGTTCCGGGCCGGGATCGGCCACGGCGCCGCCGTCGTCCATCGATCGGACTCGATGCTCTGGGTCTGCGACGGGGACGGCGCCGTCGCGGCGACGATCGCGGCTCCGGCCTGAGCTCCTTCGCGCGCGAGACTGCAGAAACGTCCCCGGGGAGGACGTCCGCGCTGTCTCGCGGAGCGGGGCGGCGGCCGACCGCGGGGCGAGCGGTCAGCGGCCGACCGCGGGGCGAGCGGTCAGCGGCCGACCGCGAACTCGACGCCGACGACGCGCTCGCGCTCGCCGCTCGGCAGCGAGGCGTGGACGGCGCCGTCGCGCTCGAGCCGCGCCCGCGGCTCCATCAGCGCGATCCCGTGGAAGCGGCCGTCGCCGTCGAACAGCCAGACGTCGTTCTCGGGCGAGGGCTCGCGGCGGGCCGAGGGCGCGTCGTCGCGCTTGGCGTAGATCACGTCGCTGGAGGCGTCGTAGGTGACGTAGGAGAAGTTGTGGCGGCCGACGCGCAGGCCCACGGGAACCGGGGCCTCAGGCGAGCACCGCCCGGCGCGGGTAGATCACGCCGGGATCGGTGAGGACGTTGACGAGCGCCGGCACCCCGGCGGCGAATGCGCGCTCGAGCGCCGGCCCGAGCTCCTCCGGCTCACGGACGAGCTCACCGTGGCCGCCGAGCGCGGCGACGATCTCCTCATAGGGCGTCCCCGGCCGCAGCTCGGCGGCGACCGAGTAGCCGTAGAGGAACTCCATCGGGTGCTTCTCGAGCGCCCAGATGCCGTTGTTGCCCATCACGCCGACGACCGGGAGGCCGTGGCGGACCATCGTGTCGAACTCGAGCCCGCTGAAGCCGAAGGCGCCGTCGCCGAGCAGCAGGCAGACCTGGCGGCCCGGCCTCGCGCTGGCGGCGCCGATCGCCGGGCCGGGCCCGGCGCCGAGGCAGCCGAAGGGTCCGGGGTCCATCCAGGTCCCGGGCTCGAAGGTCTCGATCACCCGGCCCGCGTAGGAGACGAAGTCGCCGCCGTCGCCGATCACGATCGCATCCCGATCGAGGAGGCGGCCGAGCTCCTCGTAGAGGCGCATCGGATGCAGCGGCGCCCGCGGGTCGGACCGCTCGTCCGCCTCGGCGGCGCGCTTGCCGGCTTCCTGCTCGCGCAGCCCACCGAGCCAGGCGGAGCGCCCGGCCGGGGTCGCGGCCCCATCCAGCGCCGTCAGCGTCGCGGCGACGTCGCCGACGAGGTCGACGTCGGCGACGCGGTTGCGCTCGAGCCGGTTCGGCTCGACGTCGACCCGGATCAGCTTCGCGTCGGCGCCGATCGCGGCCCCGAACCCGAGCCTGAAGTCGAGCGGCACGCCGACGACGATCGCGACGTCGGCGCCGCCGAGGCCGGCGCCGCGGGTGCGGCTGAACGCGTTCGGGTGGTCGGCCGGCAGACAGCCGCGCCCCATCCCGTTCAGGTAGACGGGGATGTCGTGGCGCTCGGCGAGCGCTCGGAGCTCGTCCTCGGCCCGCGCCCAGTAGAGGCCGGTCCCGGCCATGATCGCGGGGCGCTCGGCGCCGGCGAGGAGCTCGGCGGCGCGCTCGATCCCGTCCGCCGCGACCGCCTCGTGATCGGGCGCGGGCGGGATCTCGGCATCGGCCTCGCTGAAGACGACGTCGAGCGGGTAGTCGAGGAAGGTCGGGCCGGTCGGCGACGTCGCGGCGCGATCGCAGGCGTCGGCGGTCGCAACGCCGATCGCGGCCGGGTCCTTGACCGTCGCCGCCGACTTGACGATCGGCGAGACGAACGGCAGGTGGTCGATCTCCTGCAGGCTGCCGCTGCCCCAGCGACCCTCGGCGGCCCTGCCGCCGAGGACGACGATCGGGGTGCCGTTGCCGGCGGCGCTCGCCATCGCGCTGACGCCGTTGGTCACCCCCGGGCCGGCGGTCAGGGCGCAGACGCCGGGCGTCCGCGTCGCCTTCGCCCAGCCCTCGGCGGCGAACGCCGCCGCCTGCTCGTGGCGGACGTCGACGATCTCGATCCCCTCCTCGCGACAGCCGTCGTAGAGGCTGAAGAGGTGGCCGCCGGAGAGCGTGAACAGGTGGCTGACCCCGCGGGCCCGCAGCGCCTTCGCGGCGAGCCTGCCGCCGTGCCGCGCGCCGGGGTTGGCGACCCCGCCCTCAGCCTTCTGCTCGGTCGCCGCCACGGACGCGAGCGTACACCGAGCGCACGGCATCGAACGGATCGGCCCGGCGGGCCCCGTCCGGACGCGGCGGCGCGTAGAGGTGGACCGGGCGCTCGATCCCCTTCAGCGCCCGCTCGCCGCGGGACTCGAGCTCGAAGTCGCCCTCGAGGCGCTCGCGGGTCGCCGCGGTCACGAGCACGGCGTCGCCGGTCTGGCGCGTCATCGCCTCGACGCGGGCGGCGACGTTGACGGGATCGCCGATGACGCTGAAGTTGAGCCTGCCGGCGCCGCCGATCGAGCCGGCCACGACCTCGCCGGTGTTGACGCCGACCCCGACCCGGAAGCCGGGTCCCTCCCCCTCCTCGTTGACGACCCGGTCGATCTCGAGCGCGGCGCGCAGCGCCCTGTCGGCGTGGTCGGCGACCCGCTCCGGCGCTCCGAAGACGGCCATCAGGCCGTCCCCCTCGAACTTGTCGACGTGGCCACCGTTGGCGGCGATCAGCGGGACGACGACCTCGAACAGGGCGTTCAGGCAGGCGACCACCTCCTGCGGCTCGGCCGCTGCCGCGAAGCTCGAGAAGTCGACGACGTCGCAGAACAGGACCGAGATCTCGACGAGCTCACCGCCCTCGCTGAACCCCTCGCTGAGGATGTGCTCGGCGACCTCGCGATCGAGATAGACCCCGAACGCCCGCCGGATCCGCTCGCGCTCGCGCAGGCCCTCGACCATCTGGTTGAACGAGGCCGCGAGCTCGCCGATCTCGTCGGCCGTGGTGATCGGGACGGCGACGTCGAGGTTGCCCTCGGCGACGGCGTCGGTTGCCCGCCTCAGGTCCGCGAGCGGCTCCAGGATCGAGCGCGAGAGCAGGATCGTCAGCTCGAGCGAGATCGTCGTGGCCACCAGGATCACGACGAGGATCGAGAAGCCGAGGCTGTCGGCGCCGGCGACGGCGACGACGATGAAGCCGGTGATCACGTTGATCATCGGCAGCGCGGTGAGCAGCCGCCAGCGCAGCGACAACGCCGGCACCCCGGCCTCGATCCGCGGCGAGACGGAGCGGTTGATGTCGATCAGGATCGGCCGCATCCCGACCTCGACGGTGAGGTGATGGAGGATCGCCCCGTAGCCGGCGGCGATCATGCCGGCGAACAGGAGCGGGAAGACGTCGAACCAGGACAGGTCGAGGATCGGGACCGCGACGAGGCAGGACGGCACGACGACGCCGATGATCGGGTAGGCGAGCCCGTTGCGGATCAGCATCAGCGGCAGGCCCACGGCCGCCGTCCAGGCGCGCGTGGTCGCGAGCTCGTCGCGCTCCCCCGCGATCCAGGCGCGGATCGGCCCCAGCCACGGCCGGATTCGCAGAAAGCCCCAGACGAGCGCGCCCGCGGTCAGCGCCAGCGCGATCGCGAGCAGCTGCAGCGTCGCCCCGAGCGAGGCGTCGTAGTAGGCCCCGAGCAGCAGCACCGTCCCGGCGGTGACGAGGAACGCCGCCTGCAGCTCGAGCTTGACGAAGGCGCCCGGGTAGCGGGGCCCGAGCTTGCCGTAGAGCCACTCGAAGGGCCTCGGGAGCACGAAGGGATTGTCGCTCAGACGGGAGCGGATCGCCTGCCCCCCGTGGGCGGCGCCGGAGGCCTGCCGCTTGCGAGGATCCGCCCCCGCGAAGGCACCGGGCCGGATGCCGCGAACCAAGCAACGGTGATCGCCGACCTCTGGGACAGGATCAGCTTCGCCGCCGAGGGCCTGTGGCTGCGGGCCGGCGACGGCATCGACGAGCTGCGCAGCCGTCGCTGGGGGCTTCCGGCCGCTGCCGTCGTCGTCGTCCTGCTCGTCGCCGGCGCAGCGGCTCTCGTCCTCAGCGACGGCGACGAGCGGACCGGGCCCGAGCCGGCGCCGTCGCTCGCGCAGTCGGAGCCCCCGTCGGTGATCAACGATCCCCAGCTCGTCGAGGAGCGCGGCTTCTCGATCGCGCTGCCGGACGCCTGGCACCGGGTCAAGCCGCCCGAGGGCGCGAGCTTCGCGGCCGTCTCCGACGACGGGCTCGGTGAGGCGACGCTCTGGGTCGAGCGCGATCCCGACCTCGACTTCGACGAGTTCATCGACCAGTCGCTGGCCGGCCTCGAGGGCCTCGGCGAGGACGCCCGCGTGACCGACCGGGTCGAGGGCCCGACGCCCGAGACCTCGATCGCCGTGCTCGAGGCCGATGTCCCGGTCGACGGCGGCGTCGCCGGCCCGTACCGGGTCACCCTGCGGGCGGCCGGTCCCTACCGCTACTACCTGGCGACCTCGATCGGCGCCGGCGCGCCACCCCGCCTGATCGCCGAGGCCGAGCTCCTCAGCGCCAGCTTCCGCCCCCAGGTCGAGGTGGAGTAGTCGCTCGTCGCCCGGCCGCCCACCGGCCGACAACGGCCGGGCGAGCGGGTAGCGGCTACACGTGCAGGTCCTCGTAGAGGCTCGGCATCGCGCGCTCGTCGCGGATCACGTGGGTGACGGCGTTGATCAGCGCCAGGTGGGTGAAGGCCTGCGGGAAGTTGCCGAGGTGGCGACCGGAGGCCGACTCCAGCTCCTCGGCGTAGAGGCCGAGCGGGCTGGCGTCCTTGAGCAGCCGCTCGCAGAGCTCGCGACCGCGCTTGCGCTCACCGATCTCGAGCAGCGCCGAGACGAGCCAGAAGGAGCAGATCAGGAACGTACCCTCCTCCCCCTCGAGCCCGTCGTCGGTCTCGTCGGTCCGGTAGCGGAGCACGAGGCCGTTCTCGGTCAGCTCGTCGGCGACCGCGAGCACCGTCGCATGGACCCGCTCGTCGCCCTGCGGCATGAAGCGGACCAGCGGCACCAGCAGGTTCGACGCGTCGAGCGCGTCGCTGTCGTAGTGCTGGGTGAACACCCCGCGCGAGTCGACGCCGTTGGCGAGCACGTCGGCGTGGATGTCGTTGGCGATCAGCCGCCACTCGTCGGCGAGGCCCTCGTAGCCGCGGCGGGCGGCCATCCGGGCGGCACGGTCGAGCGCGACCCAGCACATCACCTTGCTGCTGACGTAGTGGCGGGGCTCGCCGCGGCACTCCCAGATGCCGTGGTCGGGAAGCTGCCAGACCTCGGCCGCGCAGCGAGCCTGATCCTCGATCACCGGCCACAGCCGCGGCGAGATGTGCCCGTACTCCTTCTGGTGCAGGTAGATCGAGTCGAGGACGGCGCCGTAGACGTCGTTCTGACGCTGCTCGTAGGCGTTGTTGCCGACCCGCACCGGCCGCGCCCCCTCATAGCCCGTCAGGTAGTCGAGCTCGCGCTCGGGCAGCTTCGCCTCGCCGCCGATCCCGTACATGATCTGCAGGCCGCCGTCGTCGTCGCGCTCGACGTCGCCGACGAACTGGATGAAGTCGTCGGCCTCCCAGCTCAGGCCGAGCGCGTGCAGGCCCTGCAGGGTGAAGGTCGCGTCCCGCATCCACGTGTAGCGGTAGTCCCAGTTGCGGATGCCGCCCGCCGTCTCCGGCAGCGACGTCGTCAGCGCCGCCACCATCGCCCCGGTCGGCAGGTAGGTGAGGCCCTTGAGGACGAGCGCCGAGCGCTGCAGGTGGTCGCTCCAGCGATGGTCGGGGAACTCGCCGGAGGCGAGCCAGGTGCGCCAGAAGCGCGAGGTCGTGTCGAGCGCGGCCTCGGCCGCCTCGAAGCTGTCGGGGCCGTCGAGCCGCGAGGACCAGGAGAGCGCGAAGAAGCAGCCCTCGCCGGCGTCGAGCCGTCGGCGGGCGCGGGCGCTGCCCGCCTCGATGCCGATGTTGACGTCGCTGTGGAGCCGCAGCGTGCTCTCGCCGTCGCTCGCGTCGGCGATCCCGTGCTCGGGGCCGGGCCGGCTCCAGGCCGCGGGCCGGCGGCCGTAGCCGAAGACCGGCTCGCAGACCTGCTCGAGGTGGACGGTCCCGTGGACGCAGCGGGCCGTCCGGACGAGGACGTGGTGGGAGTCGAAGTCGGATGGCGGGCGGGTGTGGGCGGTCGCCTTCGTCGACTCGCGGGCGCGCCAGCGGCCGACGATGAGCGCGTCGCGGACGATCAGCCAGCCGGTCGGCGTCATCCAGGTCGTCTCGACGATGTTCGTGCCCGGCTCGTAGCGGCGCCCGACCGGACGGCCGGTGTTCGTGGGCCCGAAGCGCCAGCCGCCGGCGGCCCGATCGAGGACCGCGGCGAACACGCTCGGGGAGTCGAAGCGGGGCGTGCAGAGCCACTCGACCGTGCCGTCGGGCGCGATCAGGGCGCCCGTGTGGCAGTCGGAGAGGAACGCGTAGTCGGCGATCGCGGGGAACGGCGACGACGGCATCCGGCGCTCGAGGAACGGCGTCGGCTCCCGCAGCTTGTCGGGATCCATGCCGCCGGCCCGGCGCGGTCCCGGCTCGACCGGGGGCGCGAGCCGCTCCGCGGTTTCGATCTTGGCGCGCGGCCTTCTGATCGGCTCGGGGCCTTCGTTCACCGCAGCGAAGTTAGCGCCTGCCCCCGTCGGGTCCGCCGCCGCCGCGGCGGCCGGGCGGACGGCTTCATGCCGGGGTCAGGGAGCGATCCCGTCGACGCCGCGCGAGACCTCGTCGCTCGGCTTGCCGGCGAGGTCGCGGACGGCCCGGTAGGCCATGTCGATCGCCGAGTCGACGTAGGCGCGCGGCGCCGAGTCGGTGTTCGCGACCGCGACCCTCCCCCAGCGGCGCCGGGCGACGTGGCTCGGCAGCTCCCCGTCGGGCCAGAAGGCGTCCCACGGCAACCCGTACTCGTAGGCGTAGCCGTGGGCCCAGCGGTTGACCGTGATCGCCTCGATGTCGCGCGCCGGGTCGAATCCGCCGGGACCGAGCGCACGCGCGAGCTGATCGCGGATCTCCCGCTCCATGTCCGCGAACGAGGTCTGCATGAGCTCGATCCGTCCCGCCTTGCCCTGCTCGCGGGGCGGCAGCCCCGGCTTGCAGACCGCCTTGCTCAGGTGCAGGACCATCGGATCGCTCGGCTTGTCCGGGAAGTGGTACTTGCCCATGCTGACCGGGAAGTCGAGGCCGGCCGCCAGCCAGTACATCGTCGGGAACCGGACGCCGGAGATCTTCAGCCTGTCGAACGGCTTCCAGTTGCGCACCTGCACGTTCGTGTACATCAGCGCGAGCTTGCCCGCGTACTCGAGCGCCTTCCGCTGCTTGCGCGAGATCTCGTCGGTCAGGTACGGGATCATCTGGTTGTTGCAGGCGAGCACGACGTGATCGGCGTGCACCGACTTCAGCTTGCCGCGCTGCACGTAGGCGACCTCGACCCGCTTCGCGCGGCTCGGGTCGCCGTCGTGGCGGACCCGGACCACGGGCGAGCTGAGCCTGATCCGGACCCGGTTCCCGTGCTGGTCGAGCTTGTTGTAGCGGAGCCGCGAGGTCGGGATCGTCTCCATCCCGTGGCCCGGGAGCGCCTCCGGGATCAGCTTGCGGACCAGCGAGCGCGCGACCCCACCGTTGCCGGCGGGGAAGTGGTAGATGTAGTCGTCCTCGGAGTAGTAGAGCTTGTGCCCGGTCGGGGCGATCCTTCGGTCGGGCTCGTCCCAGTCGATGTTGAGGCCGTCGAAGCCGGCGAACTCGATCGAGGCGTCGAGCGCGCCGACCGCGTCGGCTCCGTAGCCCCAGTTCCCGTTCGGGCTGGTCTGCAGGTACTTGACCGCGTCCGGGTGCGCCCCGACGTCCTCCTCGAGGTACTGCTTGTAGGTGATCGCCGCAAGCCGGTCCTTGATCTGCTTGTCGGTCATCCCCGGCATCCAGTCCTCGGGCTCGTTGATGATCTTGTGGAGGTCGATCTTGGCCTGCTCCGCCATCGGCGCGTCCTTGAGGATCTCGTCGTAGCCGGTGCCCGGCTGGTAGGAGACGAAGTGGTCGCGGCCCCAGGTCTCCTCGTCGAAGAACAGCCCGCGGCCGAGCCCGTGGCGGGCGTTGAACTCGGAGTCGAAGAAGCGGTTGAAGCGCTCGACCTTGATGTCGAGGTCCTCGAGCATCTCCTTCGCCGGCGTGGCGAACGTGGACGGCGACTCCAGCGACTGCGAGCCGCCGTAGCCGATCAGCTTGCGGCCGTGGGAACGGTACTCGTTGCGCCGGGCGTGGCCCCCGAAGTCATCCATCGCGTCGAGGATCAGGATCCGGGCGCCGCGGCCGAACTCGCGCTGGTAGAAGCGCGCCGCCGACAACCCGCTGAGCCCGCCGCCGACGACGACGAGGTCGTAGCGCTCGCCGGTGTCGTTGGGGCGGCCGACGTCATCCCAGAAGGTCCCGTCGCGGAGGCTGTGCGGAACGACGCTCGACGCATTCGTGTTCCCGCGCATGCCCTGCAGCGCCGGCGGATAGGGGTGCCTGCCCTTGCTGCGGGCCGCGGCCGGGCCGCCGCCGCTGGCGCCGGCGCTGCCGGCCCCGAGCGAGCCGAGCGCGAGCGCGCCGGCGCCGATCGCGACGCCGTCGAGGAAGTCGCGGCGGGTGATCGGCCGATCCATCCCGAGCTCTTCGTCGGACCACTTCGACATGACTCCTCCTCCTCGATCGCGGGCGCGCCCCGCCCGATGCCTACAGCGGCTCGACCATATCACGGTATCGGCGGGCACCGGGACGGTTCCCCGGCGGGGATCCGGGACCAGGGAGACGGAGCCCGCGCGACGTCGGGGCCGGCAGCGACATCGGGGGGCGGCCGCGACGTCGAAGCCGCGCGACGTCGGGGGCCGGCCGCGACACGATCGGGGCCGACCGCGTCACCGACCCAGCGTCAGCCCCAGTGCCGGGGGAGGGATTCGAACCCTCAAGCCCTCTCGGGCAGCCGGGTTTAAGCCGGCCGCGTATCGCCAGTTCCGCCACCCCGGCAGCGCCGCCGAAGGCTACCGCGGGACCCCGGGTGATCCTGCCCACGGCATGCGGGGGTGAGATGACCCAGGTGGGGCGGCGGTGGCGGCTGGGTGATCCTGCCCACGGTATGCGGGGGTGTGAGATGACCCAGGTGGGGGCGGGGGATGGGTGGATTGCCCCAACCGCGGGACCCCGGGTGATCCTGCCCACTGTATGCGTGGGTCAGATGACCCAGGTGGGGGGTGCGTGGGTCAGATGACCCAGGTGGGGGCGGGGGGTGGGTGGATCACCCCAATCGGGGGGAAATTTAGGTTCGCGCAACTTTCGTCCCCTACGGTGTTTCTCGAGGAGGACGTCTCGTCTTGGAAGCTTCCGCACTCACACGCGCTCCCGCGCGCGGGTTTCTCGCCCGGCGCTCGCCGCTTCTGCGGCTCGAGTCCGACGAGCGGCTCGTCGAGCTGATCAGGGCCGGCCACGACGGCGCCTTCGAGGCCCTCTTCGACCGCTACAACGGCCGCCTGCTCGGCTTCTGCCAGTCGATGCTGAAGAGCCGCCAGGACGCCGAGGACGTCCTCCAGGAGGCCTTCACCAGCGCCCACACGGCGATGCTCGCCGACGACCGCAAGATCAACGTGCGGCCGTGGCTCTACCGGATCGCCCGCAACCGCTGCCTCAACCACCTGCGGCGGCCGGTCCCGGAGGGCCAGGACTCGATGGACGTGCTCCCGCACGGCAACGGCACGACGACGGCGGAGCACGTGCAGATGCGCGAGGACCTGCGGCAGCTCCTCGCCGACGTCGAGACGCTGCCGGAGACGCAGCGGACGGCGCTGCTGCTGCGCGAGATCGACCAGCTCTCCTACGAGGAGATCGCGCAGGCGATGCAGACGACGATCCCCTCGGTGAAGTCCCTGCTCGTGCGCGCGCGGATCGGGCTCGCCGAGTCGGGGCAGGCACGCCTGCTCACCTGCGACGAGGTCCAGGTCGGGCTCGCCGAGGCGGCCGAGGGAATCGGCAAGCTCGACGGCCCCGCCCGCAAGCACGTCCGCAACTGCGACGGCTGCGGCGCCTTCCGCGACCAGCTCCGCTCCGACCGCAAGGCGATGGCCGCCCTGTTCCCGGTCGGGCTCGTCGCGCTCTTCAAGCAGGGCATCCTCGCCAAGCTGTTCGGCTCCGGCT
>CAZTGN010000026.1:0-16676 GCA_964613275.1 uncultured Conexibacter sp.
ATCTGGTCGCTGCCCGGCGCCGACCGGGTCAGATCGACGGCCGACGCGCCCGCCGAGACCTGCAGCAGGTCGGCCTCGTTGGTGATCGGCAGCGACGTCCGCGTCGTTGCCGAGTCGAGCTCGCCGATGTAGGCGATCGCGGTCGAGTCGCCGGTCGCGGCCCGCGCGTTGCTCCCGGCGCGGGCAGCGGTCGCCCCGGCGGGGCCGGCTGCGTCGAGCACGGCGAGCCTCACCTCGGTGCCGCCGGCCTCACGCCCGGCCTCGGCGAGCGCCCGGCGGGCGGCGGCGACGACGTCGTCGCCGTCGCCGGCGGCGGGACCGCTCAGCGGCGCGCTCAGGTAGACCGTCAGCACGGGCTCGCCCGCCGGGGACCCGCAACCGGCGAGGGCCGGGGCCACGACGACCGCGATCGCGACCGCCGCCCGACCGGCGAGCGACGATCTCCGCCGCCGCCTGCGCAACCTCTGGTCGCCCACCGCCGGCCGCAGCCGCCGTCGTGGGGCAGCGTGGTCGGGGCGCGATTCCATCCGGCGGATTATCGGTGCGAGTGGGCCGGCGCGGCGGCGCGGTAGGGTCGCGGCTGCGATGCGGATCGGGATGCTGACCGCCGGCGGCGACTGCCCGGGGCTGAACGCGGTGATCCGGGCGATCACCCGCTCCGCGATCGCGCGCGGCGACGAGGCGGTGGGGATCATGCGCGGGTACCGCGGTCTCGCCGAGCGCGACTACATGGAGCTCGACGCCCGCAGCGTCAGCGGCATCCTGCCGCTCGGCGGGACGATCCTCCGCACCTCGAGCTTCGAGCCGGTGACGGAGGGCGCCGTCGACCGGGTCGCCGCCGCGTTCGCCGCGGACCGGCTCGACGCCGTCATCGCGATCGGCGGCGAGCACACGATGGAGATCACCCGGATGCTGCACGAGGACGAGGGGCTGCCGCTGATCGGCGTCCCGAAGACGATCGACAACGACATCGTCGGCACCGACTTCACGTTCGGCTTCGACACCGCCGTGCACGTGGTGATGGAGGCGATCGACCGGCTGCACACGACGGCGCAGTCCCACGACCGGCTGATGGTCGTCGAGGTGATGGGCCGGAATGCCGGCTGGATCGCGCTCTACGGCGGCCTCGCCGGCGGCGCCGACGGGATCGTCATCCCCGAGGTCGACACCACCTGCGAGGAGCTGGCCGCCGCCGTCACCCAGCGTCACGAGCGCGGCAAGAGCTTCTCGATCATCGTCGTCGCCGAGGGCGCGAACCTCGCGTTCGCAAGCGGCGAGGTCCGGCAGGTCCGGGTCAGCGAGGAGACCGACGAGTACGGCTACGAACGGCTCGGCGGGATCGGGGCAGCGCTCGCCGCCGAGCTCGAGGCGATGACCGGGTACGAGGCCCGCACCGTGGTCCTCGGCCACGTCCAGCGCGGCGGCACCCCGACCGCCCACGACCGGATCCTCGCCACCCGCTACGGCGCCGCCGCCTACGAGCTCGCCGCGGCCGGTCGCTTCGGACGCATGGTCTCGCTGCGCGGCAGCGAGATCGCCTCGGTGCCGTTGAGCGCGGTCCGCGGCATCAAGACCGTCGACCTCGACCTGCTCGAGATCGCGAAGCGGTTCTTCGCCTGAGCCGGCCCGGCCGGCGCTAGAGCTTCGCGGCCGGGCCGCGCATCCACTCGATCAGCGGGTGCCAGGCGTGAAGCACGGCGCCGATGAAGAGGATCAGCAGGAAGATCATCGCGCAGACGGCGCCGCCGAGATCGAGCGCGAAGCCGACCATGAACGCGAACAGCGCGACCGCGAGGAACCCGAGCAACTGCATCGGCGCGGAAATCTACAGGCCCGCCCGGGCTTCCGCCAGGAAGGCGGCGACGGCGTCGGCCGCCGCCGCCGGGCCGCCGGCGTCGGCGACCGCGCGAACCAGCCGCGAGCCGACGATGACGCCGTCGGCGACCGCCCCCACCCGGGCCGCCTGCTCAGGCGTCCCGATCCCGAAGCCGACCGCGGCAGGAGCACCGGAGGCGGCGCGGACCGCGGCGACGATCTCCGCCAGCCCCGCCGGCAGCTCGTCGCGCTCGCCGGTGACCCCGGCGAGCGAGACGACGTAGGTGAAGCCGACCGCCGCGGCGGCGGTCCCGGCAAGGCGCTCGGGCGATGTGGTCGGCGTCACGAAGCCGATCGGCGCCAGGCCGCGCTCGAGCAGCGCGGCGGCGACGGACGGGTCCTCCTCGCGCGGCAGGTCGGGGATGATCGCCCCCGCCGCCCCGGCCCCCGCCAGCGCCGCCGCGAAGCGCTCGGCGCCGAGGGTCAGGACGACGTTCGCGTAGACCATCGGCAGCACCGGGACCCGCCGGGCGACGCGCTCGCAGAGCGCGAGGACGTCCTCGAAGCGAGTGCCGGCGGCGAGCGCGCGGGTGGCCGCCGCGTGGATCACCGGACCGTCGGCGAGCGGATCGGAGTAGGGGACGCCGAGCTCGATCAGGTCGGCACCGGCATCGGCGTAGGCGCCGATCACCGCCGCCGACGTCGCCATGTCCGGAAAGCCGCCCATCAGGTACGGCATCAGCGCCGCCCGGCCCTGCGCGCGCGCGGCGGCGAACGCCGCCGCGATCCGCTCGGCTCCCGACTCAGCCACCCTGATCCAGCCTTCGCAGTCCGGCGAGCGCCTCCTCGAGATCCTTGTCCCCGCGCCCGGAGAGGGTGAGCAGGTCGATGCCCTCGGCGGGCTCACGACCGTCCCCGAGCAGCCAGGCGACCGCGTGGGCGCTCTCCAGGGCCGGCACGATGCCCTCGAGCCGGGACAGCTCGCGCAGGGCGAGCAGCGCCTCGCGGTCGGTGACCGCGACGTAGCGGGCGCGCCCCGAGTCGCGCAGCATCGCGTGCTCGGGCCCGACCCCCGGGTAGTCGAGGCCGGCCGAGATCGAGTGCGCCTCGAGGATCTGCCCGTCCTCGTCGGCGAGGACCGACGAGAGCGCCCCGTGCAGGACCCCGGTGCGGCCGGCGACGAGCGAGGCGCCGTGCCGGCCGGATCCCGACCCCAGCCCCTCCCCCGCCGCCTCGACGCCGATCAGCTCGACGCCGGCATCGCCGACGAACGGGACGAAGCTGCCGATCGCATTCGAGCCGCCTCCCACGCAGGCGATCACCCGGTCCGGGAGCCGCCCGGCCGCGGCCAGCACCTGCTCGCGCGCCTCGTCGCCGATCACCCGCTGGAGGTCGCGGACGAGCGCCGGATAGGGCGCCGGCCCGACGGCCGAGCCGATCACGTAGTGGGTGCCGGCGACGTTCGCGACCCAGTCGCGGATCGCGGCGCTGACCGCCTCCTTGAGCGTGCGGGCCCCGGCCTCGACGGGCTCGACCGTCGCCCCCATCAGCTCCATCCGCTCGACGTTGGGCCGCTGTCGCCGCATGTCCTCGGTGCCCATGTAGACGACGCAGTCGAGCCCGAGCAGCGCGCATGCGGTCGCGGTCGCCACCCCGTGCTGTCCGGCGCCGGTCTCGGCGATGATCCGCCGCTTGCCCATCCGCCGCGCCAGGAGCGTCTGGCCGACGGCGTTGTTGATCTTGTGGGCGCCGGTGTGGGCGAGGTCCTCGCGCTTCAGCCAGACGTCGCGACCGACCCGCTCCGACAGGCGGGCGGCGCGATAGAGCGGGGTCGGACGACCGACGAAGTCGCGCAGCAGGCTCCCGAGCTCGGCCGCGAAGGCGGGGTCGGAGCGCGCCTCCTCCCAGGCTGCCGTGAGCTCGTCGAGCGCAGCGATCAGCACCTCGGGGACGTAGCGGCCCCCGTAGGGGCCGAACCGGGACTCGACCGCGCTCACGGCGCTGCCCTCACCGGCCCCGTCGCTCCTGCGCGATCGCCCGCCGCGCCCGACCGATCGCCCGCCGGCGCTCGCGCTCGGCCCGCTGCCGCTCGCCGGCGAGCTCGGCGGCCGCCATGAAGGAGACGACCCTGCCGCGGTCCTTCATGCCGGGCGTGCGCTCGACGCCGCTGCAGACGTCGACGGCCCACGGGTTCGCCACGGCGATCGCGTCGCCGACGTTGTCGGAGTCGAGCCCCCCGGCGAGGATCGCCGGCACGCCGCCGCGGCGCCCGGCCACGAGCTCCCAGTCGAAGCTGACCCCGCTGCCACCGTGGACGCCGCGCCGGTAGGCGTCGAAGAGGTGGAAGTCGGTCCGGTAGGCGCGCGCCGCCGTCACCTCGGCCGGCGAGCGGACCCGGAACGCCTTGATCACGCGACAGCCGGTGCGGCGGTGCACCTCGGCGCAGTAGCTCGGCCCCTCCTCGCCGTGGAGCTGGACGAGCGTCAGCTCCGCGCCCTCGGCGGCCGCGACGACCTCGTCGAGGTGGGCGTTGACGAACACGCCGGCGACCTCGCAGCGCCGCTTCAGCGCCGCGCCGATCTCGGCGGCCACCTCGGGGGCGATCAGGCGAGGGCTCTCGGGGCTGTGGTTGAGGCCGACCGCCCAGGCGCCGGCGGAGACCGCCGCCTCGGCGTCCTCGAGCGTCGTGATGCCGCAGATCTTGACCTTCACGCGGTCAAAGATCGCATACCGGCCGCCGCTCCCCGCCTCGCCGCCGGCCGTGCGAGCGGCGGCGATCAGCCGCGGACGCTGTCGGGGCGATCCCCGAGCTCGACCGTGACGTCGCGGCTGGAGCCGTCGCGGAGGACGGTCAGGACGACCTCGTCGCCGGGCTCCTTCGCGTTGACGGCGGCGATCAGGTCGTCCATGCCGTCGACCCGCCTGCCGTCGACCTCGGTGATCACGTCCCCGCCCGCCCTGACCTCGGCGCCGTCGATCCCGACCGTGGCGTCGCCGGCCTCGATGCCGGCATCGGCCGCGGGGCCGTCGGGGGTCACGCCCTGGACGAGGACGCCCTCGTCGACGTCGAGGTTGAGCACCGCGGCGAGCTCGGCCGTCAGGTCGGCCCCCTCGATCCCGAGGTAGGCGTGCTCGACGGACCCGTCGTCGATGATCTGTCCGGCGACGTCCTTCGCCGTGTTGATCGGGACCGCGAACCCGATCCCGACCGAGCCGCTGCCGCCGGACCCGGTGGCGATCTGCGAGTTGACGCCGATCACGCGCCCGTCGGCGTCGATCAGCGGCCCGCCCGAGTTGCCGGGGTTGATCGCGGCGTCGGTCTGGATCACGTCGGAGATGGTGAAGCCGTCGGGGGCGCTGATCTGGCGCTGCAGCGCCGAGATGATGCCGGAGGTGATGGTGCGGTCGAGCCCGTAGGGGTTGCCGATCGCGATCGCGCCGTCGCCGACCTCGACCGCGTCGGAGTCGCCGAGCGGCAGCGGATCGGCGTCGACGCTCCCGGGATCGACGGAGAGCACCGCGATGTCGGTCGACTCGTCGACGCCGAGGACCTTCGCCGGCAGCGGGTCGCCGTCGCCGAACTTGACCGTGACCTCGCGGGCCCCGGCGACGACGTGGGCGTTGGTGAGCACGTGGCCGTCGCCGTCGATCAGGATCCCCGAGCCGGTCGCGGCGCCGCCGCCCCCGGGCGGCGCTCCGAACGGGCTCGCGGCCGCGCTCGACTCCTGCTCGGCCTCGATGAAGGCGACCCCCTGCGCGTCGTCGTCGTAGACGTCCCCGATCGAGCGGGAGGCGGCGGCCGGCTGCGACGGGACGATCGCCGCCGACGGCGAGCCGGAGGTGTTGTCGACCGCGATGACGCCGGTCGCGATCGCGACGACGCCGAGCGCGACGGCGACGAGGCCGCCGAGCAGGGCGGATCCGAACGAGCCGCGGAGGAGCTTTCCGATCCGGGTCATGGGGCGGGCGATGATCGGGGCCGACATTGAGGGTGGCCGCAACGGCTGCTATGCGACGGCTAAGGATTCCCCCAACCCCCGCTAAGGACTGACGTGCGGGGGGGGGCCGCCCGCGCTCAGCGCTCGTCGGTGAAGAGGTGCTCGCGGGTCCGCTCCTCGTCGGAGACGAGCGCGCGGACGGCCTCCTCGGGATCGGCGGCACGCATCAGCGACTCGCCGATCAGCACGGCATCGACGCCGATCCGCTCCAGCTCCTCGATCTGGTCGTGGTCGCTGTAGCCGGACTCGGCGACCACCGTCATCCCGGCCGGCACGTCGGTGATCAGCTCCGGCGTCGTCGTCGTGTCGACCCGGAGATCGGCGAGATCCCGGTTGTTTATCCCGATCACGTCCGGGTCGAGCTCGAGCGCACGCTCGAGGTCGGGCCCGTCGTGGACCTCGACGACGCAGTCGAGGTCGAGGCCGGCCGCCTCGTCCCAGAGCAGCCTCAGGTCCTCGTCGGCGAGGGCGGCGACGATCAGCAGCACGGCGTCGGCGCCGGCCAGCGACGCCTCCCAGAGCTGGTAGGGATCGACGATGAAGTCCTTGCGCAGGATCGGCAGCTCCGACGCCGCGCGTGCCGCCTCGAGGTCGGCGAGCGAGCCGTGGAAGTGGGGCTCGTCGGTGAGGACCGAGAGCGCGGCGGCGCCGCCGCGCTCATAGGCCTTGACGACCGTCGCGACGTCGGCCTCGGCGTCGATCGGCCCGGCCGAAGGCGAGCCGCGCTTGAACTCGGCGATCAGCGAGAGGCCGGGGCGGATCAGCGCCTCCTTGAAGGGTCGGTGGCCGCTGCGGCTCCCGAGCCGCGCGCGGAGCTGCTCGCCGGGCACCTCCCCGCTGCGCCTGCGGACGCCGTCGCGCGCCGCGTCGACGAGCTGATCCAACCTGCTCATCCGTCCGGGAGGCTACCGATCCCGATCGGCCGTGCCCGCCCGTCGGTCATCGCGGCCGGTCGCTCGCATCGCGGTCAGCTCACGCAGCACGGCGGCCGCGGCGCCGGTGTCGATCGCGGCGCGGGCCGCTTCGATCCCGGCGCCGAGATCGTCGGCGCGGCCGCCGACGTAGATCGCGGCGCCGGCGTTGATCGCGGCGACGTCGGCCGCCGGCCCCTGCTCGCCGGCGAGGATCGCCCGCGCGGTCGCGGCGTTGTCGGCGGGATCGCCGCCGGCGATCGCCTCGATCCCGGCCTCCTCGATCCCGAGCTCGGCCGGATCGATGAACCACTCGCTCGTGCCGCCGTCGCGGACCTCGATCACCCGCGTCCGTCCCGCGATCGTGATCTCGTCGAGCCCGTCGTCGGCGGTGACGACGACCGCGTGCTCACAACCGAGCCCCGCCAGCGCCTCCGCGATCGTCTCCTGGTAGCGGCGGTCGGAGACCCCGAGGAGCTGCCGGCTCGCCCCCGCGGGGTTCGTCAGCGGGCCGAGGAAGTTGAAGATCGTCCGCACGGCGAGCTGCTTGCGGACGGGCACCACGTGCTTCATCGCGGCGTGATGGGCGGGCGCGAACATGAACCCGAAGCCGGTCCGCCGGATCGCCTCGCCGACCTGCTCCGGCGTCAGCTCGATCTCGACCCCGAGCGCCTCCAGCACGTCGGCCGAGCCCGAGCGCGAGGTGCTCGACCGATTGCCGTGCTTGGCGACGGCGCAGCCGGCGCCGGCGGCGATCAGCGCCGCCGTCGTCGAGACGTTGAAGGTCGAGGGGCCGCCGCCGGTGCCGGCGGTGTCGACGAGGTCGTCGCGGCCGGTCTCGACGTGGGTCGCGAGCTCCCGCATCGTCCGTGCCAGCCCGATCAGCTCCGGGACCGTCTCCCCCTTCGCCCGCAGCGCGACCAGGAAGGCCCCGGTCTGGACCGGCTCGGCGCGCCCCTGCATGATCTCGGCCAGCACCGCCGACGCGTGGTCGGCGGTCAGGTGCTCGCCGGAGCAGACGGCGTCGATCGCGCGGGTGAGGATCTCGTTCGGCATCGTCGGGACGGGGCGCGTCAGTCTGCCACGGCTGCGAGGAAGTTGCCGAGCATCTCCTTGCCCTCGGGCGTGAGCACCGACTCGGGATGGAACTGCACCCCCTCGGCGGGCAGGCGGCGGTGACGCACCGCCATCACGATCCCCTCGCAGGAAGCCGACAGCTCGAGCTCCTCGGGCAGCTCGGGCGCGGCCACGAGCGAGTGGTAGCGGCCGACCACCAGCGGGTTCGGCAGCCCCGTGAACAGCGTCCGCCCGTCGTGATCGATCGACGCGTCCTTGCCGTGGATCGGATCGCCCCGGCGGATCTCGCCGCCGAACGCGGCGACCATCGACTGGTGGCCGAGGCAGACGCCGAGCGTCGGCACCCCCGCCTCGGGGAAGCGGCGCGCGGCCTCGACCGAGATCCCGGCCTCGGCCGGCGTGCAGGGCCCGGGCGAGATCACCAGCCGGTCGGCGCCGCGCCCGAGCAGCTCGTCGACCGTCGCCCGGTCGTTGCGGACGACGTCGACCGTCGCCCCGAGCTCGCCCAGGTACTGGACGAGGTTGTAGGTGAACGAGTCGTAGTTGTCGATGACGAGGACGTTCATCAGTCCCACTCGGGATGGGCGCGGGCGAGCTCGACCGCCCCGAAGATCGCCTTCGCCTTCTGCAGCGACTCCCGGTACTCGTAGTCGGGCCTGGCGTCGGCGACGGTGCCGCCGCCGGCCTGGACGTGCGCCGTTCCGTCCTTGACGACGACGGTGCGGATGTGGATGGCGACGTCGAGGTCGCCGCGGAAGTCGAGGTAGCCGATCGCGCCGCCGTAGGAGCAGCGCTTGTGCGGCTCGAGCTCGTCGATGATCTGCATCGCCCGGACCTTCGGCGCCCCCGAGAGCGTCCCCGCCGGCAGCGCCGAGCGCAGGACGTCCATCGCGCCCAGCCCGGCCCGCAGGCGGCCCGAGATCCGGCTGACGATGTGGAGCACGTGGCTGTAGGTCTCGACCGTCATCAGCTCGTCGACGGCGACCGTCCCGTACTCGCAGACGCGGCCGAGGTCGTTGCGGCCGAGGTCGACGAGCATCACGTGCTCGGCCCGCTCCTTCGGGTCGGCGAGCAGGCGCTCGGCGTTGGCGCGGTCCTCCTCCTCGTCGCCGCCGCGCGGGTAGGTGCCGGCGATCGGCCGGGTCTCGACCCGGTCGCCGGTCACCTTGACGAGCGGCTCCGGCGAGGCGCCGGCGATCTCGAAGTCGCCGAAGTCGAGGAAGTACATGTAGGGCGAGGGGTTGACCGCCCGCAGCCCGCGGTAGATCGAGAAGGCGGAGACCGGGCAGTCGGCGCTGAACCGCTGCGAGGGGACGACCTGGAAGGCGTCGCCGGCGCGGACGTACTCGACGATCCGCGCGACGTTGGCCTCGAACCGCTCGCGGCTCATGTTCGACGTCCACTCGACCCCGTCGCTGCGCTCGCCGCCGTCCCCACCCCCGCCGTCCCCACCGCTGCCGCCCTCGACCCGGCGCTCGTCGCCGCGCCGCGCCGCGCCGCTCCGCTCCGGGATCGCCCCGCGCAGCCGCTCCCGCGCCGCCGCGATCAGCCCGCCGGCGCGCTCGTAGGCGGGCTCGACGCCGTCGTCGCCCGTGAACGCGAGGGCGATGATCGAGACCTCGTGGCGGTGGTGGTCGAAGGCGACGATCAGCTCGCAGACCATCAGCGCCAGGTCGGGCAGGCGGAGCGGGTCGGGGTTCGGCTCGGCGAGCGGCTCGACCGTGCGGACGAGGTCGTAGCCGAAGATGCCGACGGCGCCGCCCGCGAACGGCGCCTCCTCGGCGTCGGCGAGCCCGAACCGCCCGAGCGCGGTCGCGACCGCCGCGTACGGATCCGGGGCCGGCGAGCGCCGGCTCGGCCCGGTGGCGGCGTCGCGGTCCCACTCGAGCAGCTCGCCGTCGATCCAGCGCAGGAGCAGGTGCGGGCTGAAGCCGAGGAACGAGTGGCGGCCGAGCCGCCCGCCCTGCTCGGCCGACTCGAGCAGGAAGCAGGGTCCGTCGTCGCGCAGCTTCAGGAAGGCGGAGACGGGGGTCTCGGTGTCCTCGACGAACGTCTCGACGATCGGCACGACGTTGCCGGCGCCGCTGAGCTCGCGGGCCCGCTCGAGCGTGGTCACGGTGGCGCCCAACGGTCGTCAGTCGCGATCGGCGCGGCGCCGGTTGAGGGCTTCGTAGGCGTCGGTGATCGCGACGTCGCGGGAGCGCAGCGCGACCGCGAGGTGGTAGAGCAGGTCGGCGGCCTCCTCGGCGATCCGCTCGTCGCTCTCGGCGGCGACCGCGCGTGCGACCTCGTCCGCCTCCTCGCGCAGCTTCGCGCCGATCAGCTCCCCGTCGTCGAGGAGCCGGGTCGTGTAGGAGCCGGGTGGGCGCTCCGCCGCCCGGGCGGCGATCGTCCGCCCGAGCGCCGGCAGGGCCTCGTGGACGACCGGCTCCGGCGCTCCCTCCGCGGCCCGGTGGAAGCAGGTGCGCTCACCGGTGTGGCAGGCCGGCCCGGCGGGGTCGACGAGCGCGAGGACGGCGTCGGCGTCGCAGTCGTAGCGGAGCTCGCGCACCCGCTGGACGTTGCCCGAGGTCCCGCCCTTGTGCCAGAGCTCGTCGCGGGAGCGGCTCCAGAGGTGCATCTCGCCGGTCGCGACCGTCCGCTCGAGCGCCTCGGCGTTGACCCAGGCAAGGGTCAGGACCTCGCCGCTGGAGGCATCCTGGATCACGCACGGCGCCAGGCCGCGCTCGTCGAAGGCGATCTCGTCGATCATGAGCGTCAGTCTAGGCGCGACGTCCACCCGCTCCGGCGACGCCACCGGTCCCGCAATCGCGCGGCCCGCAGCCCGGGTCAGTACTGGGGATCGTCGCTCGTGTCGGGGGTCAGGTACGCCTGGGTGAGCCCGCCGTCGACGAGGAACGTCGAGGAGGTCACGTACGAGCTCTCGTCGCTGGCGAGAAACAGCGCGCCGTTGGCGACCTCACGCGCCAGCGCGAACCGCCCGAACGGCAGGTGGACGAGACGGCGCTCGGCCTTCCTCGGGTCGCTCGCGAACAGCTCCTGCAGAAGCGGGGTGTCGACGGGCCCCGGGCAGAGCGCGTTGACGCGGACGCCGCGGTGGGCGAACTCGACCCCGAGCTCGCGCGACATCGCCAGGACGGCCCCCTTCGAGGCCGTGTAGGAGATCTGCGAGACGGCCGCCCCCATCACCGCCACGAACGACGCCGTGTTGATCACCGATCCCCCCGAGTCGTTGTCCAGCAGGTGCGGGATCCCGTGCTTGCAGCAGAGGAAGACGCTGCGCAGGTTGACGTCCTGGACCCTCTGGAAGACGTCGAGCGGGGTCTCCAGGATCGAGGCGTCCTCGGGCGGGTTGATGCCGGCGTTGTTGAACAGCACGTCGATCCGTCCGAACCGCTCGCGCGCCTGGGCGTACATGCCCTCGACCTGCTCGGAGTCGGTGACGTCGGCGATCAGGTTCAGCTCCCCGGCCGTGCCCTCGGCGAGGTCGACGCCGACGACGCGGGCCCCCTCGGCGGCGAACAGCCGCGCGGCCTCGGCACCGATGCCGCTGGCGGCGCCGGTGATCACGCAGACCTTCTCGTCGAGCCGCCCGGGTCGCTCCATCCGGGCGCAAAGCTATCAGCGGGCTATCGCCGGACGGGCGGGCGTGGAGCGCAGATCAGGACGGCCCGTCGAGGCCGAACCTGCGACCGACCGGCGTGGCGGCAGCGACGAGGATGCCGACGACGCCGAGCTCGCGCCGGATCCACGCTGCGATCGCATCCGGCCGGCGCCCGAGCAGCAACTGGGCACCGATCAGGGTCAGCATCGATCGCCGCGTTCCGTCCACGCCCTCCCGCCGAACTCCGTTCGTAACGCTGACGATGTCCCAATCGGTCGGACGCCCGCAGTCCGCACAGGTGCCGCCCTTGCCCATCGCCCCGACCAGCCCCCGGTCGGCCGCGATCGCAGAGACCACGTCGCCGACCGGGATCCCATGCTGTGAGACGCCGCCGCGCCGCCCGCAGCGGGGGCACGCAGCACCCTCTTCCTCGCGAATCGCCTGGGCTCGCAACTCCATGGCCGGAAGGTCGTTGCCCCGCGACGACGGCTGACACCGGGCCCTGAGGCACCGCGAAGGGTTCCAATAGGTCGCGCGTTCCGGCGTCCCCGGACGGTCCCGCGGACCCGTCCCCCGTCGCCGCGCGTCACTCCAGTTCAGGGCGACTTGACTAGACTGGCATGGGCCGGGGGCTAGGAGGAGGAGAAAATGGAAGCGTCGGTCAGGCTGCATCGAAGCGAGCTTGCGGTGCCCGGAAGCAACGTCCGCATGCTCGAAAGGGCGCCGTCGCTCGGCCCCGACGTGGTCATGCTCGACCTCGAGGACGCCGTGGCGCCCGCCGACAAGGTCCAGGCCCGCTCGAACGTGATCGACGCGTTGAGGGAGCTCGACTGGGGCGTGGCGTCCGTATCGCTGCGGATCAACGGGCTCGACACCAGCTGGTGTTACCGGGACATCGTCGACGTCGTCGAGAGCGTCGGCTCGGCCCTCGACACGGTCACCGTCCCGAAGGTCGGCTCGCCGGGCGACGTCGCGTTCGTCGCGACGCTCCTGGGACAGATCGAGGACGAGGTCAACCTCCCCCACCGAATCGGGATCTCGGTATTGGTCGAAACCGCCGCGGGGATGGCCAACGTCGAGCAGATCGCGGCGGCCTGCCCGGACAGGATGGAGGCGATGGTCTTCGGGGTCGCCGATTACGCCGCCTCGCTGCAGAGCGCGACCACGTCGATCGGCGGGGTCGACGCCGCGTACTCCGTCCTCACCGGGACGGCTGAGAATGACCAGCGCGAGGTGCACTGGGGCGACCAGTGGCATTACGCGTTGGCTCGCATCGCGGTCGCGTGCCGCGCGAACGGCCTGCGGCCGATCGACGGTCCGTTCGGCGATTTCACCGACAAGGACGGGTATGTGGCGGCCGCTCGCCGCGCCGCGGTTCTCGGCTTCGAGGGCAAGTGGGCGATCCACCCGTCTCAGGTCCCGCTGGCGAACGAGGTCTTCACGCCGGACGTGAAGGTGATCGAACGCACCCACCGGATCATCGCCGCGATGAGGGAGGCGGCTGCCGAGGGCAAGGGAGCGGTGTCGCTGGACGGGCGGCTGATCGACGCCGCATCGATCCGCATGGCGCAGAACCTGCTGGCGAAGCTCGAGCAGATCGACCGCCGCGGCACGGCCGATCCGACGACCCGGCGCCCACGCAAGGGCGAGCTCGGGCGCGGTGCGTCACCGGACTCGAGGGAGGACGTGGCGTAGGCCGCGACCGTCGACACGCGTCCGACGGGTGATGCCCCGGGCGCGATGGGCGTCCCTTCGTTGAGGTCACCGCCCCGGGACGCCCCGGCGGTTCCGCGGAACCGCGACAGCAGGTTCCGGTATTGGGCCTCGCAGCGAGCCCGGGTCGGCCGGCGGCGAGCTACTCGGGCGGTTCGGTGGTGACCCTCCGCGCAACCTCGGCGATCGCTATGAACGGGATCGGTCTCCTGTGACCGACGAGCCGAAGCGCTTCGCGGTCGAACCCGGCGATCTCACCGCTGATCGTGGTCCCGTCGAGAAGCCGCACCCCGATCTCAGTCCCGATCGGCATCGACCGGAGCCGCTCGTCGATGGAGTCAGGCATCACGCAGGCCTACTTGTTGTCGAGCAACTCCGGCTCCCGCTCCGGCTTGTAGGTCTCGTTGAACACCACGGTTGCCAGCCACTGCTTGAACGACTCGTTGTCGGTGAACATCTTGAAGAGCTGCGCGTCGTCGTTGAGGACCCCGTTCATGGCGCGCCGCAGCGCCTGGTCGTGCTCGATCCGGGCGTTCTGGCGGTCGCTGTTGGCCATCGCGTTCCGGTAGGCGGGATCGCGGGCGACGGCAGCGGGGATCTGCTCGGTGATCAGGCGCTCGACCCGGTCGCGGTCCTCCCAGTCGACGTTGCCGAACTGGTCGTTGAAGGCCTTGATGATGTCGGAGAGCCGCTCCATCTCGTCCTCGGGATGGAATCCGCCGCCGCCGCTGGGCACCGGCTCGATCTCACCGTCGTCGTCCTCCAGCGCGATCTTCATCGTCTCCCGCTTCTCGGCGCGGTAGCTGTCCATGTCGATCGTCTCGAGGATCCCGCGGGCGAGGTCGTCCTCCCTCGGCGCCGGGAGCTTCGGGATCAGGAAGTCGCAGAAGATCGCGAGCTTCTCCCAGTCCGGGTTCGAGTAGGGCAGGATCGTCGCCAGGAAGCCGTAGGTCCGCGTGAACGCCTTCGCATTGCCCTTGAAGGCGACCTGCTCGTCCTCGTCGAGGTCCTCGTTGTAGGTAGCGACGCAGGCGTCGAGCGGCGGGTCGATGGCGGTCCGGTCCGCGCCGGAGAGGAACGCCTCGACGACGGTGTCGACGTGGTGCTCGTCGAACACCCCGGCGGCGTAGAGGTCGGCGCGGAGGTCGTGGAGCTTGTCGGGGTCGGTCTCCTCGCTGAGGATCGTCGTCCGGTAGTAGGGCGCGAAGGCCGCCTCGATCACATCGGCCTCGTTGGCGAAGTCGAGGACGAAGGCGTCGTGCTTGGCGGGATGGGCGCGGTTCAGCCGCGAGAGGGTCTGGACGGCCTGCACGCCGGCGAGCGGCTTGTCCACGTACATCGTGTGCAGCAGCGGCTCGTCGTAGCCGGTCTGGAACTTGTCGGCACAGACGAGCAGCCGGTAGGGGTCCTCGCGGATCCGCTCCGGGATCTTCACCGACGGGAAGCCGTTCAGCGAGGACTCGCTAACCGAGGACCCCCGGTAGTCGTGCTCGCCGGAGAAGGCGACGATCGCCCGGTGGGGGCTCTTGCGCTCGCGCAGGTAGGCCTCGATCGCGTGGAAGTACTGGATCGCGCGCCGGATGCCGCCGCAGACGACCATCCCGCGCGCCTCGCCGCCGATCCGCCGCGTCCCGAGCACCTCGCCGTGGAAGTGGTCGACCATGATCTCCGCCTTGAGTCGGATCGCGTGCTCGTTGCCCTCGACGAACCGCCGCAGCTTCTTGCTCGCCCGTTTCGCCTCGAACATCGGGTCCTCGTCGATCGTGCGGACGAGCTTGTAGTAGCTCTTGACCGGCGTGTAGCTGGCGAGGACGTCGACGATGAACTTCTCCTCGATCGCCTGCTTCATCGTGTAGCTGTGGAACGGTCGGTGCCTGGTCTCGCCGCCCGCCGGGAACGGCTCGCCGAACATCTCGAGCGTCTTGTTCTTCGGCGTCGCCGTGAACGCGAAGTAGCTCGCGTTCGGGAGCATCTTCCGGGCCTCGATCGCCCTGTTGATCAGATCCTCGGGCGAGTCGCCCTCCTCCGCCGTCGCCTCGCCGTCGCCGAGCGCCGCGCTGATCGCCGAGCTCGTCTTCCCGCCCTGGCTCGAGTGCGCCTCGTCGACGATGATCGCGAACGAGCTGCCGCGATGGGCGCTGCCGATGTCGTCGAGGATGAACGGGAACTTCTGGACGGTGCTGATGATGATCTTCTTGCCCTCGGCCAGGAACGTCTTCAGATCGCCCGAGCGCTCGGCGTGGCCGACGGTCGCGCCGACCTGGGCGAACTGGCGGATCGTCTGGGTTATCTGACGGTCGAGCACCCTGCGGTCGGTGACGACGATCACCGAGTCGAAGACCGGCTCGCCCTCCGCCTCGAGGCCGATGAGCTGGTGGGCGAGCCAGGCGATCGAGTTCGACTTGCCCGACCCGGCCGAGTGCTCGATCAAATACCGCCGGCCCGGGCCACGTTCCGCGGCGTCGCCGAGCAGCCTGCGGACGACGTCGAGCTGGTGGTAGCGGGGGAAGATCAGCTTTCGCGTCTTCCGGCGTCCGTCCTCCGACTTCTCCTCGACGAGCTGGGCGTAGCTCTCGATGATCTCGGTCAGCCCGGCCGGCGAGAGGGTCTTGCGCCACAGGTAGTCGGTCTTGAGCCCTTCCGGGTTCGGGGGGTTGCCGGCGCCGTCGTTGAACCCGCGGTTGAACGGGAGGAACCACGAGTCCTTGCCCGCGAGCCCGGTGCAGAACCGAACCTCGGCGTCATCGACCGCGAAGTGGACGAGACAGCGGCCGAACTCGAACAGCAGCTCGCGCGGGTCGCGGTCGCGCTTGTACTGGAGCACCGCGTCCTCGACCGTCTGCTTGGTGAGGCTGTTCTTGAGCTCGAACGTGGCCACCGGCAGGCCGTTGATGAAGAGCGCCAGATCGAGCGCGAGCCGGGTCTCGTCGCGGCTGTAGCGGAGCTGCCGGGTGACCACGAACCGGTTCAGCGCGAACCGCTCCGCCGCCGCCTCGTTGTCGGGCGACGGCGACGCATGGAACAGCGTCACGTCGTGCGGCCCGTGCTTGATCCCGTTCCGGAGGACGTCCACCACCCCGCGCTTGGTGATCTCGCCCTGCAGCCGCGACAGGAACCGCCGCCGCGCCGACCCGTCGCCGCGGAGCCCAGCCCCCTCGGCGACCTCCGGCTGGCTGACCTCGAGGAATCCCGCGAGCTGTCCGAGATCGACCCCGAACTCGCGCTCGTAGTCGCCTGGGTCGCCCTCGACCCACCCGCCCGCGACCATCTGGCGGACGATCGTCGCCTCGAGCCCGGCCTCGCTGATATCAGTGGTCATTCTCGTCGCCCCCTGTGGCTCGCGCCTAGCGAAGCAGCCGTCGAAGCTCCTCGCGGCTGATCCCGGCAACCCGCAGGATGCTGTGCAAGGTGCCGCGCTTGATCTCGCGCCCGCCGTGGACCGGGACGGGGATCGCATCCGGAATCTCCGGATGTCGCATCACGAAGTGGCTGCCGCGGCTGCGCTTGACGTACCAGCCCTTGCGCTCGAGGATCGGGCGGGCGATGGCGTCGGCGCGG
>CAZTGN010000027.1:0-16372 GCA_964613275.1 uncultured Conexibacter sp.
GGCGTCGGCGACGGTCGCGCCCGCGTCGAGCTCGACCTCGCGCCCGTTCAGCTCGACGATCACGCTCGCGCCCCGCTCGCCGCGAAGCGCCGCGGCGACAGCGCCGCCGCGACCGCCGGCGCCTCCTCGCGGCGCAGCAGCGCACCGACCGTCTCCGCCGTGAACGGCGCCAGCAGCACCCCGTTGCGGTGATGGCCGCCGGCGACCATCAACCCCTCGACGTCGGTCCATCCGATCGCCGGCGCGTTGTCGGGCGTCGTCGGCCGCAGCCCGGCGGCGCAGCCGACCAGCTCGAGCTCGGCGATCTCCGGCACCGCCCGGTAAGCCTCGCGGAGGAGCTCGTGGACGCCCCCCGCGGTGACCCGCAGGTCGAAGCCGCGGTCCTCGACGGTGGCGCCGAGGACGACCTCGCCACCCGCCCTCGGCACTATGTAGACGCGCTCGCTGCCGACGATCCGCTCGCACGGCTCCTCGCCCGGCCGCGCCCGCAGCCGCACGATCTCGCCCTTCACCGGCCGGACCGGGACCTCGAATCCCGGCGGACAGAGCGTCGTCAGGCGCGCGCCGGGAGCGAGCAGGACCGCGGCGGCGGCGATCTCCGTGCCGTCGTCGAGCCTGACGCCCCGGGCGGCGCCGCCGCCGAGCAGCACCCGCTCGACTCGGGCCGCGACGACCCGCACGCCGGCGGCCGCGCATGCCGAACGCAGCGCGACGAGCGCGACCCTGGGATCGACCTCGGCCTCGCCGGGAGCCTCGAAGCCGCCCGCGACGTCGGTGCCGAGCCCGGGCTCGAGCCGCCGGCAGGCGCCGGCCGCGAGCCAGCTCGACTCGAGGCCGAGCTCGGCGTGGAGGTCGTGGAAGCGGCGCAGCTCGGCTGCCTCGTCGCGGTCGAGGGCCACGTGGAGGGCGCCGCAGCGCCGGTAGCCGACCGGCTCGCCCCCCCGGTCCTCGAGCCGGAGCGCCCATTCCGGCCAGCGTCGGGCCGAGTCGAGCGCCGCCGCGAGCAGGCTCTCCTCGCCCCAGCTCGCCTCTCCGACCGGCGCGATCATCCCCGCCGCCACCTCCGAGGCACGCTCCTCGCCGCCGGCATCGAGAACGAGCACGTCGTGCCCGTCGTCAGCCGCTTCGAGCGCGCAGGCGAGCCCGATCAGACCCGCCCCGACGACGAGCAGATCCGCCCCGCGCACTTCGCTGTTGCCCTCGGCCATGTCCGGTTTCGGCCTCCTGTCGGTTACCGGGGGCGGAAGCGTCCATCCCTGCGCCGGCACGACCCGGATCAGGTTCGGACGGTCGGCGGCGCCAGCCGCCCTCTCAGCCGGTCGCTTCCGGCTCCCGTTGACGGACCGATCGTAGCGGGGGCCCGGCCCCGGGCGGCGGACGTTATCTACGCTTGCCGCGATGGCCAGGCCGACCGCACAGCTCGAACGATCCCGGCTCTATCTCGTCTGCGGGGCGGGCGAGGATCCGGAGGCGCTGGAGCGCCTGCTCGAGGCGGCTCTGGCCGGCGGCGTCGACCTGATCCAGCTTCGCGACAAGGACGCCGACGACGAGCGCCTGCTCGCCGCCGCGCCGGCGTTCCGCGCCGCCGCCGACCGCCATGGCGCGCTGTTTCTGATCAACGACCGGCCCGACCTCGTCGGCTCCTGCCGCGCCGACGGGGTCCACGTCGGCCAGGACGACACCCCGGTAGCCGAAGCCCGGCGGCTCGCCGGCCCCGACGCGCTCGTCGGCCTCACCCCCCACGGCGCCGCGCAGCTGCGCCCCGCCGGCGGCGCGACCGGCGCCGGGCGGCCCGACTACGTCAGCGTCGGCCCGGTCTGGGCGACCCCGACCAAGCCCGGTCGCCCCGCGGCCGGGCTTGGCTACGTCGAGCTGGCTGCCGACGAGGCGGAGCTGCCCTGGTTCGCGATCGGCGGCATCGGGCCCGACAACCTCGCCGCGGTCGTGGCGGCGGGCGCCACGCGAGTCGTCATCGTCCGCGCGATCCGCGACGCCGAGAGCCCGGGGGCGGCCGCCGCGGCGCTCAGCGACGGGCTTCGAGCCGGCCGGGCGCGGCGGTGAGCAGCCGCGAGCGCAAGCGCCAGGCACGCCGCAAGCGCAAGGAGCGCGGCGGCATAGCGCGGGACGGGGACCCGGCGGGCGCCGAGCAGGCCGCCGTGGGCGGCGGGGAGCCCGGCGAAGCCGACGGCGGCGCGGAGCCCCCGGACGCGGCCGACCCCGCCACCCTCGCCGCCGAGGCGGAGGCGCGCGGGACCGGCCGGTCGGAGCTCAGAGACCAGCAGGCGCGCGAGCGGCTCGAGCTGCTGGCCGAGGGCGAGCGGCCGCGCGTCGTCACCGTCGGTGCCACGGTCTCGCTGCTGATCGCCGCCAGCATCGTCATCGCCTGGCTCGCCGGCGTCGAGGTTCGCGTCGGCAACACCGACGTCGAGCGGGAGCCGAACCTCTTCCAGGTGATCCCGCCGGCGATCCTCTTCGCCGTGATGGGCGTCGGCATGCTCCGTGCCCGCTACTGGGCCGTGCTCGGCTTTCAGGCGATCATGGCGATCATCATGATCGGCGCCGCGATCACGCTGGTCACGGCCACCTCGGTCTTCCAGGCGGTCTCGCTGGCGCTCGTGCTCGCGATCGCCGGGGCGCTGTTCTGGTTCACGGTCAAGGCCCTGGCACGGATCCAGATGCCGTCGCCCGGCGATCGGAATCGCTGAGGCCGTCGCCGGCGGGGTTCCGCGCGGGCCGATCAGGGACGTGCGGCGGCCGGAACCGGCCGTGAGCCGGCCGGTGACGCCGCGGTGCACGAGCAGCGCGACAGGTAGAGTCGCCGCCATGGCTGACTCCTATGACGTGATCGTCGTCGGCTCCGGACCCGGCGGGTACCACGCCGCGATCCGCGCGGCCCAGCTCGGGCTCCGGACCGCCGTCATCGAGAGGGACGAGACCGGCGGCCGGTGCCTCAACTACGCCTGCATCCCGGCGAAGACGCTGCTCCGCACGGCCGAGATCTACGACCAGGCGCGAAACGGCGAGGCGATCGGGATCCTCGCCGAGGGCATCTCGCTCGACTTCGGCCGGCTCCAGGAGCGCCGCGAGGAGGTCCGCAAGGGACTGACCGGCGGCGTCGCGGGCCTGTTCAGGAACCACAGGATCGACCTGATCGAGGGCGAGGGCTCGCTGGCGGACGGCGGCGTCCGGGTCGGCGATGCGACCCACGAGGCCGGGAGCGTCATCCTCGCGACCGGCTCGGTGGCGCAGCCGATCCCCGGGACGGAGTTCGGCGGCCGGATCCTCGACACCTGGGGGGCGTGGTCGCTCCCCGAGCTGCCGGACAGCATGGCCGTCGTCGGCGCCGGCGCCTCGGGATCGGAGATCGCCTCCGCCTACGCCCGCTTCGGCACCCGGGTGACGCTGCTCGAGATGCTCCCGCAGATCCTCCCGGCCGAGGACAGGGACATGGCCCGGGTCCTCGAGCGGCAGTTCAAGGCGGAGGGCATCGAGGTCGTGACCGGCGCCCGCGTCGAGAACGTCGAGGCCGGTGAGGGATCGGTCAGCTTCGCCTACGGCGAGGAGGCCAGCGAGGTCGACTACCTGGTGATCGCCGGCGGTCGCGGCGCCGACGTCGCGGCGCTCGGCCTCGACGCGGCCGGGATCGGGCTCGACGACGACGGCAAGATCCCGGTCGACGGGTCGCAGCGGACCGCGGCCGAGGGGGTCTACGCGATCGGCGACCTCACCCCGGGACCGGCGCTCGCCCACAAGGCGCAGGAGGAGGGCATCGTGGCCGCCGAGGCGATCGCCGGCGAGGAGGTCCACCCGATCGACCGCGACGGGATCCCCGGCGCCACGTTCACCCATCCGCAGGTCGCCAGCGTCGGACTCACCGAGGCGGAGGCGAAGGCAGCGGGGCATGAGGTCAAGGCCGCCAAGTTCAAGCTCGGCGGCGTCGGTGCCGGCTCGGTCTACGACGATCGCGACGGCATGGTCAAGCTCGTCGTCGACGCCGAGTACGGAGAGGTGCTCGGGGCCCACATCGTCGGCAACCGCGCCTGCGACATGATCGCCGAGCTCGTTGCGGTCAAGGAGCTCGAGGGCGGCTATCAGGAGCTGGCCGCGCGGATCATCCACCCCCATCCGACGATCTCCGAGGCGATCCCGGAGGCGGCGCGGGCGATCGACAAGTGGGCGATCCACGCCTAGGCGACGGACCGGGCATCGACGTCATCCGGTCCCCGTCGGCGGCGCCGACCGGCGGGGGCGGACGCGAAGCGGAGCATCCGGTCGGCGATGTCTCCTTCTACTTCGACCTCGGCTCCCCCTACGCATACCTGAGCGCCGAGCGGATCAGCCGCCTGTTCGCCGACGCGGGGCTCGCCCAGCCGGAGTGGAAGCCGGTCCTGCTCGGCGCCCTCTTCGCCCGCTTCGACCGGGGCTCCTGGTCGCTCACCGGCGCTCGCGAGGAGGGGATGCGCGAGGTCGAGCGGCGGGCCGGGGCGCGGGGGATCCAACCGATCCGCTGGCCCGAGCCGTTTCCGGCGAACACGCTGCACGCGATGCGGGTCGCGACCTATGCGAAGTCGATCGGACGGACGGTGTCGTTCGCGCTGGCGGCGTTCCGGCAGGCGTTCGCCGGCGGGCGCGACCTGACCGACCCCGACAACGTCGCGATCGCCGCCGCCGCCTGCGAGCTGCACCCGAACGCGATCGCCAGGGCGGCCGTCAGCGAGTCGGTCAAGGCCCGCCTGCGCGAGGAGACCGGCCGGGCCGGCGACCGCGGCGTCCTCGGGGTGCCGACCGTGGTCGTCGGCACCGAGGTGTTCTGGGGGGACGACCGACTCGAGGACGCGGTCGCGGCGGCGGAACGGCGCTGAGCACCCCGAGCCCGCCCGGCGCGGCCGCGCCTCCCCGTGCTCCGCGGACTCCCTGCCCCGACGCGACCCTGCCCGCCGTCGCACCGCGGGCCGGGCCGGGGTGGCCACGGCTCCGCGACGGGCTGCGGGTCTCCACTGCCCTGGAGTGGGTGATCTGCACCTCGCGCGACGGGTGGGCCGATACGGTACGGCCATGATCGGCAAGCTCGACTTCGTCGCCGTTCCATCGACCGACGCCGAGCGGACCCGGGCCTTCTACGTCGACACGCTCGGGCTCCGTCCCGATCAGAGCGCCAGGTTCGAGTTCTGGGCCGGCGAGACCTGCTTCGCGATCTGGGAGCCGGCGAGCCTCGGGATGGAGTTCGCCCCGCAGACCAACGCCCACCCGGCGCTGCACGTCGACGACGTGGCCACGGCGCGGGCCAAGCTCGAGGCCAAGGGCGTCGAGTTCCTCGGCGAGACCCTCGACACCGGCGTCTGCCACATGGCGCTCTTCAAGGACCCGGACGGCAACGACCTGATGCTGCATCACCGCTACGCCGACTGACCTGGGTCATCTCACCCACGTATGGCGCGGGCAGGATCACCCAGCTGGCGAGGCGCGGCTTGTATACTTGTGTTCTCCGGCTCCGTTGCGGGATTTCGGGGCCGAATGCGGTTTCGCGCGGTGCGGCTTGGATATGGTGGTGGGAGAGGTTGGCTGATCCCGATGACACGAGCGAGGTGAGGACGCCCGCCGGCGTCCTCACGAGCTCCCGCGGCCAGGCGCTGCCCGACCCCGATACGAGCCGCGAGCTGCTCCGCCAGATGGCGCTGATCCGGCGCTTCGAGGAGGAGGCGGGGCGCCAGTACCAGCGGGCGAAGGCGGGAGGCTTCCTCCACCTCGCGATCGGGGAGGAGGCGACGATCGTCGGCACGACATCGGTGATGGAGCCCGGGGACTACCTGATCGGCACCTACCGCACCCACGGTCACGCGATCGCGCGCGGCACCGACCCCCGCAACGTGATGGCGGAGCTGTTCGGCCGCGAGGACGGGACCGCGCGCGGGCGCGGCGGCTCGATGCACATCTTCGACGGCGACCGCCGCTTCATGGGCGGCTACGGGATCGTCGGCGGCAACCTTCCGATCGCGGCCGGCCTGGCGCTCGCCTCCGACTACACGGGGACCGACGACGTCACCGTCTGCATGTTCGGCGACGGCGCCACCAACACCGGCAACTTCGGCGAGACGATCAACCTGGCGGCGCTCTGGAAGCTGCCGATCGTCTTCCTCGTCGAGAACAACCTCTACGGGATGGGGACGGCGATCGAGCGGCACTCGGCGGTCACCGACCTCTCGCACAAGGCCGAGGGGCTCGGCGTCCCCGGGGAGCGGGTCGACGGGCAGGACGTGGTCGCGATGCGGGAATGCGTCGCCGACCATCTCGAGAACGCCCGCCGCGGGCGGCGCCCGACCCTCGTCGAGGCCTTCACCTACCGCTACCGCGGCCACTCGGCGGCCGACCCCGAGGTCTACCGCGACAAGCAGGAGGTCGAGGAGTGGCAGCAGCGCGACCCGATCGAGATCTTCTCGCGGCGGCTGATCGAGGCGGGTGCGATCAGCGCCGACGAGCTGGCCGGGATCCGCGAGGGGATAGATGCGCAGGTGACAGCGGCCGTCGAGTTCGCCGATGCCTCACCCGAGCCGCCGCTCGACTCCCTCTACGACAACCTCTACGTGATGCCCGGCGAGCACGAGGGCTGGTACGCCGTCGACGAACGGACGCCGGCGCCGTTCCGCGGTGAGCGTGAGCGCGAGGCGGCAGCCGACTCGCGGGTTCGCGAGCTGCACGAGGCCGGCGCGTCCTACGGCGGCCAGAGCCCGCGCTCGGGCGGCGGCAGCGGCGAGGGGCCGGCGTCCGACTCCGACGCGCCCGCCGACCACGCCCGGACCGAGGAGGAGGGTGCGCCGGACGTCCCCGCCGGCGTCGAGCAGGCGGAGGAGAGCCGCCAGCAGGGTCCGGGAGGGATCGGGTGAGCGCGACGGCGATGCGGATGCGCGAGGCTCTCAACGAGGCGCTCCGCGAGGAGATGGAGCGGGACGAGTCCGTCTTCCTGATGGGCGAGGACATCGGCGTGTTCGAAGGCGCGTTCAAGGTCACCCAGGGCCTGATGAAGCAGTTCGGCGAGCGTCGCGTCCGCGACACCCCGATCTCCGAGAACACGATCGTCGGCGCCGGCGTCGGCGCCGCGATGGCGGGCCTGCGGCCGGTCGTCGAGCTGATGACGGTCAACTTCTCGCTGCTGGCGTTCGACCAGATCATCAACCACGCGGCCGCGATCCCGTACATGTTCAACGGCCAGGTACGGGTGCCGCTGGTGATCCGGATGCCGGGCGGCGGCGGCCACCAGCTCGGACCGACCCACTCGCACAGCTTCGAGGCGATGTACCTGCAGATCCCGGGACTGCTCGTCGCCTGCCCCTCGACTGCGGCCGACGGCAAGGGCCTGCTGAAGGCGGCGATCCGCGACGACAACCCGGTGATCTTCGTCGAGCACGAGACCCTCTACGGGATGCGGGGCGAGGTCCCCGACGACCCCGATCACGTCCTCGAGTTCGGGCGCTGCGCGGTCCGCCGCGAGGGCGGCGACGTGACGATCGTCGGGATCCTGAAGATGGCGCACGAGGCCGAGCGCGCCGCCGAGGCCCTCGCCGCCGAGCACGGGGTCGAGGCCGAGGTGATCGACCCGCGGACCCTCCGCCCGCTCGACCTCGACACGATCCTCGAGTCGGTCCGGAAGACGAACCGCGCCGTGATCGTCGAGGAGGGCTGGCCGCACGGCGGCGTCGGCGCCAACCTCGCGGCGCTGATCCAGGAGCAGGCTTTCGACCACCTCGACGCGCCGGTCCAGCGGGTCACCGGCGCCGACGTGCCGATGCCGTACTCGAAGCGGCTCGAGCAGAGCGCGATTCCCCATCCCGAGCACATCGTCAGCGCCACCCTGAACACGATGGTGGGGGCGGGAGATGGCTGACGTCGTCATGCCCCGCCTCTCCGACTCGATGGAGGAGGGGACCGTCCTCGCCTGGATGAAGGCGGTCGGCGACGAGGTGGCGGTCGGCGACGAGCTCGTCGAGATCGAGACCGACAAGGCGAACATGGTCTACGAGTCCGACGTCGCCGGCACGCTGACCGAGATCCTCGCCGAGGAGGGCGCGACGCTGCCGATCGGCGAGGTGATCGCGCGGGTCGGGGACGAGGCCGGACCGGCAGCCGCGGCCGCAGCCGACGGCGGGGAGGGCAGCGGGCGGAGCGCGGAGCGGGCGGCGGGCGGGGAGCGGGGAGCGGCCGAGGAGGCCGAGCCGGGTGCTTCGGGCGAGCGGACCGAAGGTCGGGCGGAGCGCGGCCATGCGACCGGCTCAGGGCCGGGCGAGGCCGACCGGGAGCGCGTCAAGGCGTCGCCGCTGGCGCGGCGGATCGCCCGCGAGCGCGGCATCGAGCTCGCGGGCCTGAGCGGCTCCGGGCCGGGCGGGCGGATCGTCAAGGCCGACGTCGAGCGCGGCGCCGCCCCGGCGGCTCCTGCCGGCGAGGCCGCCGCGCCGACGGCTCCGGCCCCCGCGACCGCCGAGCGACCCGAGACCGCGCGCGGCGGCGTCGAGGTCGTCGAGCTGAGCAAGCTGCAGCAGACCGTCGCGCGGCGGATGGCGGAGTCGAAGGCGACGGCGCCGCACTTCTACCTGGCGGCCGAGATCGACATGTCGGGAGCCTGGGATGCGCGGGCACGGATCAAGGCGGCGGCGGCCGAGGACGACGTCGTGCCCTCGTTCAACGACATGGTCGTCAAGGCCTGCGCGATCGCGCTGCGCGAGTTCCCCCGCGCCAACGGCTCCTACCGGGACGGCAGGGTCGAGCAGTACTCGCGCGTCAACGTCGGCGTCGCCGTCGCCGCCCGTGACGCGCTCGTCGTCCCGACCGTCTTCGATGCCGACGAGAAGGGCCTGCGGGCGATCGCCATCGAGACCCGCCGCCTCGCCGGGCGCGTCCGCGACGGCACCATCACCCCGCCGGAGCTGTCCGGTGGAACCTTCACGGTTTCGAACCTGGGGATGTTCGGAGTGACCAGCTTCTCGGCCGTGATCAACCCACCGCAGGCGGCGATCCTCGCCGTCGGGTCGATCGAGGAGGCCGCGGTCGCGCGCGACGGCGAGATCGTCGCGGGCAGGCGGATGGCGGTCGACCTCGCCTGCGATCACCGCATCCTCTACGGCGCCGACGGGGCCCGATTCCTGGCCCGGATCCGCGACTTGCTCCAGGAACCGGTGTTCCTGGCGATGTAAGGAGCAAGGGTATGGCGAGCGACACCGCAATCCTCGAGGCGACGCGACCGGGCCAGACGATCCAGGTGCCGCTCGAGCAGCTACCGACGATCGACGAGCACGCGATCGAGGTGGACGCCTCCGCCGAAGCGAGCTGGAACGCCCTCTTTCCGATCCTCGAGCGCTCCTTCGGCACCCGTGGCGCCCGCCGCTACGCGGAACGCGCCGGCGCCAGCGTCACCGCCGCCGAGGGCGACCTCCACCACCCCGGCGGAACGCTCCCGGGCTTCACCGTGATCCGGGCGATCGAGCCGGTGATGCTCGCTCTCGCCGGCCGCCATCGCTTCGCCGAGTACGCGATCGTCTTCCGGATCGACCTGCTGCCCGGCCAGCGCTCGCAGGTGCGGCTCGAGACCCGCGCCGACTTCCGCGGCCGCAAGGGCCGCCTCTACCGGGCCGGCGTGATCGGCACCCGCGGCCACGTGATCCTCGTCAACCGGATGCTGCGCGCGATCAAGCGTCGCGCCGAGACCGGCGTCAACGGCTCCTGAGCTCGAAGCCGGCTGATCCTGCGATGGCGATCGGACGCTGGACGGCGAGCGCGAGCGCGGCGATCGGGATCGCGATGCTCGTCGCCACGGCGGCGGCGGCCGGCGCCGCGGTGCCCCGCGCCGGGCTCTACGAGGCCGCCCCCGCGAAGCCGGCCGGCGTCTACCAGCTCGGCGCCTTCGCGGTCATCGCCGAGAGCGGCAAGCGCCGGATCGTCGCCGCCGAGGGCTACGACGGCATCTACTACCCCGACGCCGGCAAGTGCGACGGCTACGAGGTGCCGCTCGTCACCGAGCGGATCCCGATCACGCGCCGGGGGCAGTTCGCGGTCCGCGAGCGGACCCCGGTCCGGAAGGGGTCGCTGCGGGTCGTCTGGAAGGGAGCCTGGAAGAAGCCCGGGCGGCTCGCCGGCAAGCTGCGGATCAGCTACCGCCGCTGCGAGTCGACGATCCGCTGGGTCGCGCGTCGAACCGGGCCCGCGGCCCCGCTCGCCGCCGACCTGCCGGGAGGCTAGGCCGATGACACGGTCGGCGCGGCCCCCCTCCCGAACCCTCCGCTCGCTGCGGCTCGGACTCGTTCCCTACGGCGAGGCGACGGTGCTGCAGGAGCGGATCGCCGCCGCCCGCCGCGCCGGCGAGATCCCCGACACGCTGCTGCTGCTCGAGCACCCGCCGGTCCTGACCAAGGGCCGTCGCGCCGACCCGCGTGAGCTCGGGATGGGCGAGGAGTGGTACCGGGCGCAGGGGATCGAGGTCGCCGAGTCCGACCGCGGCGGCCGCGTCACCTACCACGGCCCCGGCCAGCTCGTCGCCTACCCGATCGTCGACCTGGCGGCGATCGGGTACGGCCCGACCGCCGACGTCCGGGCCTGGGTCGCGCTGCTCGAGCGGGCGATGCTCGCGGCGCTCGCCGCGAGCGGGGTCCCGGCGCAGGTCTTCGACGGTCTGACGGGGGTCTGGACGGAGGGGCGGCCGCCGATCCCGCCCGGTGCCCCCGGCCCCCAGGGGCGAGCGGTCGCCCTCGCCGACCCCGAGCTCGCTTCGGCGCCGCGGACGGCGCGGAAGATCGGGTCGATCGGCATCCACGTGAGCCGCGGGATCTCGACCCACGGGCTCGCGGTCAACGTCAACCTCGACCTGCAGCCGTTCGAGTGGATCGTGCCCTGCGGGATCGAGGCGGCGCGGATGACGTCGCTGGCCGCCGAGCTCGGCGCCGAGCAGGACATGGGGGAGCTCGCCGACCGCGTGGAGGGGGCGCTGGCCGCCGAGCTCGGCCGCGCGCCCGGGTCCCCCGCCCCGGCGCCGGCCTGATCGAGCCCGGGCGGCGGCGCCGGCAGGGCCCGGGTCAGGAGCGGGCGGCCGCCCAGGCAGCCTCCTCACGGCCGAGCGCGGTCGCGGGCTCGTCGCCGTAGATCCACTCGCAGGCGATCCGGTACCAGTTCGCCTCCGCCTCGAGCTGGCCGAGCACGGCGAGCGTCAGCAGCTCGAGGCGGCGGCCGAAGAGGTGCTCGGGAACGATGTCCTGGTGGCGGGCGGTCTGGAAGTGGGTCGAGCGCACGTCGGTCGTCTGGATGAAGGCCCGGTTGACGATCGACTGGTCGATCCTGATCGATTCGTCGGTCGTGTACCACCAGATCCCGTCGCGGACGAACTCGACCAGCTCGTCGGGCTCGATCACGTCGCCGCGCGGCAGGAAGCCCGCGTCGCTCATCAGCCGGTGCAGGCCGGCCGCGTCACCGTCGATCACCGCCCGCTGACAGGCGAGCTCGAGTGCCGCCACGTCACGGTCGATCGCCTTGAACAGGCCGAAGTCGAGGAACGCGACGCGGCCGTCGGCGAGCGCCAGCATGTTGCCGGGGTGGGGGTCGCCGGAGAAGCGCCGGAAGCGGTACATCGAGCCGAAGTAGAAGCGGAACAGGATCTCGCCGATCCGGTCGCGCTCGGCGACCGGCCGCTGCCGGACCTGCTCGAACCCGGCGCCCTCGACGAACTCGGTGACGATCACCCGCTCGCGGCACAACGGCGTCACCACCGGCGGGATCAGCACGAACGGATGGTCCGCGTAGAGCCGCGCCATCGTCCGCTGGTTCGACGCCTCGAGCTCGTAGTCGAGCTCCTCGTAGATGCGCTCCCGCACCTCCTCGCCGACGGCCTTCGTATCGAGCTCGGGAGTGATCGTCCGGGCGAGCCGGAGCAGCACCCCGAGGTTCCGCATGTCGGCCCGGACGGCATCGGCGATCCCCGGGTACTGGACCTTGACCGCGACCGCACGGCCGTCCGGGAGCGACGCGCGGTAGACCTGCCCGATCGAGGCGGCGGCGATCGGCTCCGGGTCGAAATCGGTGAAGGCGCTCGATATCGGCTCCCCGAGGTCCTGCTCGATCACCTTCCGCATCTGCTCGAAGGAGACGGCCGGCGCCGCGTCGCGGAGCGAGGCGAGCTTCGCCTGGAAGCGCTCGCGGTGCTCGGGCGGGACGATGCCGACGTCGACGAACGAGAGCACCTGACCGAGCTTCATCGCCGCCCCCTTCATCCCCCCGAGCACGGTGACGATCTGCTCCGCGGCCTCGATCTGGCGGCGCTCGAGCGCCGCCGCGGCTTCCTCCTCGGAGCGGGCGACGTTGGCGGTCCGCGTTCCGGCCTGGCGGACGGCCTGCCCGGCCGCCGCGTAGCCGACCCGCGCGAGGCGGCCGATCCGTCCGGTCGGCACCCGGTCGGCCATCATCTCCGCAGCCCCGCCATCAAGCCACCTCGTCGGAGGTCGCGAGCCGCGCCTGCACCTCCTCGGCCGAGCCGGGCTCGACGATGTCCTCGCCGCGCGGCTGCGGACGCCGGTAGACCGCGTACAGCAGCAGCGCCAGCAGGGCCGAGCACGCCAGGTATCCGACCTCGACGGCGCGGAACGGATCGCCGGCGCTGATCAGGTTGATGGCGACGAACAGCCCCGCGCAGAGGATCCAGCGCCACGCCGCCCGGTGCGCCTGGCCCTGTGCGAGGCAGGCCTGGTTGAGCGATGCGGCGACCAGGTAGAAGCCCATGCCGACAGCGACGATCGCGAGATCGGCCCGGTCGTAGTCGAAGCCTCCCCCGAAGGCGAGCTCCATCACCTGCGGGCCGATCGCGAGCACCCCGAGCGTGGTCGCCGCCGCGAAGCCCGCGATCAGCCACATCGTCTTGTGGAGCGAGTCGCGGAAGGCGTCGGCGCCGAGCTGGTCGGCGCGGGCGCGCTGGCGGGTCAGGTGCGGCAGCAGGCTCGCGGCGATCGCCTGGAAGAGGACGAGCGGAGCCCGCGCGACGAGCAGGATGTTGAACATGAAGCCGGCCGCGGCAGCGCCCTCGGCGGCGCGCACGAACAGGGCGCCGGAGCTGACGAGCACCTGCTCGCTGAGCATCATCACGAGCACGGCGCCGGCGAAGGCGCCACCGGCGCCGAGGGTCATGTCGGCGCCCGGCGCACCGGTGGCGGCGCTCGCGGAGGGGTCGCGGCGGATCATGAACGGCAGCAGCAGCAGCCCGCAGAACGGCGCCAGCGCGATGCCGACCGCGATCGGCGCGGCGCCGTCGAGGATGCCGAGCGCGACGACGAGCGCGAACGCGAGCCGCAGCAGCACCTCGCTCATCAACAGCGCGGCGTAGATCGAGAACCGTCCCTTGCCGGCGAGGTAGCCGCGGGCGTAGTAGGCGAGCGCGAAGCCGGCCAGCGCGACCAGCATCGCCCAGTAGAGGCCCGGCTCGTTGCTGAACAGGCGGTCCTCGAGCGGTCCGCGGAGGGCGAGCAGGACGACGATCGTGGCCGCGCAGACCGCGAGCTGGATGACGCCGGCCGTGCGCAGCGCATCGCCGGTCGGCGCCGCGGCGTGATCGCGCTCGGCGAGCGTGCGGGCGAGGAGCTGCTCGATCGGCCGGTAGAGGGTCGAGGCGACGATGAAGACGATCGACCAGAGGACCACGATCTCGCCGTAGAGCTCGTTGCTGAGGCTGTGCGAGGCGAGGATGAAGAAGACGTATGTGAGGACGCCGCCGATTCCGAGCGCGAGCGTGAGCCCGGCGGCGGATCGGCCGTAGGAGCCGGTGGCGCTGCCGGCCGAGCTCGCCGGGCCGCTCACGGGGCGACCCCTCCCTCGCGGTCGGCGAGCGGCGTCGCGACGACGACGTTGTGGGCGCAGAGCCGGCGCGCCAGCGGCGTCCGCTCGACGACCCGCTCGGCCGCGGCGGCTGCCGGCAGCAGCCCCGGGGGCACGAACTCGGGGACGAACCCCAGCGGCGTCGAGTGCAGCGGCAGCCCGCCGCCGGCCCGGACTCCGTCGATGATCTCGGCCTCGGGCACGAGCCGCTCGCTGCCGTCGTCCTGGGGAACCCGGGCCATGAGCAGGCCCCAGTACGGATTCCGCGGGTTGTGGTCCCAGACGATCACGCGGCCGCCGGGCCGGCAGACGCGGACCATCCCGGCGAGCGTCGCGCGGACCGCGGCCGGGGCGGCGATGTGGTGCAGGGCGGCGACGGTGACGACGAGGTCGAAGCTGTCGTCGGCGAACGGCATCGCGTCGCCGGAGCCCCGCACCGCCTCGACCTCGGGATGCTCGGCGGCCATCACCGCGAGCATCCCCGCCGAGGGGTCGAGCCCGCTCATCTCGTAGCCGCGGGCGGCGAGCCGGGCGGCGAGGGCGCCGGTGCCGCAGCCGACGTCGAGGCCGCGTCCGGGCGGACCCGAGCCTGCGATCAGGTCGGTCCGCTTGTCGAGGTAGTGGGCGACGACGTGGGCGGGCAGCGACTCGTCGTACTCCGCCGCGATCCGGTCGAACGTCTCCTCGCTCATCGCTCTCCCGCTCCGACCCGGGCCTCGTGGGAGAGGCGATCGGGACGCGCGATCCGTCGCGGCGTGCGGGAGCGGAAGCGAAGGATCATCGCGATCATCCGCAGCCCGATCGCGATCGCCGCGAGCGGGCTGCCGGTGGCCGAGGACCTGCCCACCCGCGGCAGGTAGTTGACCGGGAGCGCGACGAAGCGGAAGCCGGGGGTGATCGCGATCAGCATCATCTCCGGCCCGGCGTGGTTGCCGCCGATCCGCATCCGCTCGGCGACGGCGGCGGCGGCCTCGCGCGTGAACAGCCGGTACGTGCACCCCACGTCGCTGAGGTGGCTGGTGTTGAAGAGGACCTCGACGCCCTTCGCGACGGCCCAGTTGCCCCAGCGCAGGAACCACTCCATGTTCGCGCCGTGCCAGATCAGCTCCCGCGTGGTTCGGGTCCCGAAGACGGCGTCGCACTCGTCGCTGAAGACGAGCAGCTTCTGGATGTCGGCGGGCCGGAAGGTGCCGTCGGGCTCGGCGAGGACGACGAGGTCGCCGCTCGCCTCGCGGAGGCCGCGACGGCTCGCGTGCCCGTAGCCCTGCGCCGGCTCATGCACCTCGCGGGCGCCGGTCGCGGCGACCTCCTCGCTCGTCCCGGGCTCGGCGTTGTTGTTGACGACGAGGACCTCGTCGACGTAGCCGGTCGCGAAGAACCCCTCGATGACCGAACGGATCGAGAGCCGCTCCGCGTAGGTCATGAGCACCACAGAAACGCGCTTGTCGCCCCACATGGGCCGCTGACCTTACCCGCGCGACACCGAGCCGGACGCCGGTACGGCGCCGGGCGCAAGCTCGCGCACCACGGCCTCGGCGAGGTCGGCGGCGCAGGCGACCGTCGGCCAGCAGAGGTTCTCCGGCGTGTCGGTCATCCGGTGGTAGTTGGAGAGGGCCTTGTAGCGGTCGATCGCGACGACCGTCGCGGTCGGAATCCCCATCCGGCTCGGGACGACGCTGTCGGTGCTGGTCCGCGATCGCATCCCGCGCCGCAAGGGGATTCCCTCGCGTTCGGCGACGCCGCCGATCAGGTCACGGAAGGGACGGTCGAAGTAGTCCTCCATGACCACGCAGCCCTCGCCCTCGAGCAGCGCCAGCGAGGGGCCGCCGACGGTCTCGACGTTGAGGAAGAACGTCCGCTCGCGGTCGCGGTGGGCGAGGTGGCGCTCGCAGTAGCCGTAGATCCCGCCCTGCAGGACCTCCTCGGCGCCGACCGAGACGAGCTCGACGCGGAGGCCGGAGACGGGGCGCGCGGCGAGGGCCTCGGCGAGGGCGACGATCACCGCCACCGCGGTCAGGTTGTCGTTGGCGCCCGGCACGGTCGGGCCGCGCTGGATCTCGGCCATCGTCGCCGCGGCGCCGGCGCTGAGCACGGCGCCGGCGCCGGCCACGGCCCGGCGGCCGCTGAGCCCGCCGGCGGTCGCCAGCAGCGGGCCGGCCAGCACCGGCCACCAGAGCGGCAGCGATGTGTCGATGCGCTCGACGATCCCGGGAAGGCGGTCGATCAGCCGCTCCTGGACGCGGGGGTCGAAGATGAACGCGGTCTGGGCGGCATCGTGGTGGGCGAGGACGACGACCGTCCGCTCGGCATCGGGGTCGCCGGCCTCGGCGACCACGTTCCAGGTCGTCCGCTCGGGCCGGACGAGCTTGCGGAACGGGCGCACGCCGTTGGAGATGTCGTCCGCGATCAGCCCGGCGGCGGCCGCAGCGGCGAGCGCCCCGAGCCTGCGCCCGCGCCTCGTCGTCGCCGCCAACCCGGCCGCCGAGCCGGCGGCGGCGAGCGTCCCGATGACGGCGGCGAAGTCGCCGCGATAGCTCGC